>JAKALZ010000087.1 GCA_021813065.1 bacterium | reverse complement strand
CCATTTCTGAGGAGGGAGCCGATGAACACGATCACAACTATCAATGGACGACCAGCGCGCGCGCATGGAGAGCATCAGATAGTGCGGAGGGTCGCGAGCGGTTTGACGCTCGCGACGATATTCGGGATCTCTGTGCTGTTGCTCGTAGGCTGCGACAACACGTTTTCGATATTTCAGACGATAAGCCAAGAGAAAAAACAAACCGGGGCAGATCTATTTCTCAATACCCAGGTTCGCGCGATGGCGAACGACAGCACGAACTATTACACGATGCTGGCACAGGTGTTCTACCGCGATAGGACGGGCACAGCGTGGAACGTGCTGCTTGTCAATGGCGCCTCATCCTATTTCGCCTCGGGCCTCGCCTCGGACGCGGCGGGCACAGTCTATGTCGCCAAATCGGACTCGAACAATGTATTGGATGATATCTATTCAACCGTCGACCAGGGTAAAAACTGGACGGCGATGCATGCTTCCGCGGCTGCGTCGGCGATGTATGGTAACACAGTCGACTGGCTGGCGTGCGCGAACAATGTGCTCTTCGTCGCGGCGCACGACTCTTCGATGAATTACACGCTCTTCTGCTACGACGCTTCATCTTCTTCGTTCAAGGCAACGGGCGTCGCTGGCAGCGGCGACACTGTGCTCAAAGGCGTCGTGTACGATGGCACGGGTCTATACTGGGCGATCACCGCGTCGGACGCGTATCGCGGAGCAAGCCCGGCCGCAATGGCAAAGGAAAACGCGACCGGGAACCCCACACTTAGCCTGGGGCTCTTGAGTATCGCGACCGATGGAGCGGGACGCATACTCGTGACGCGGAGCGACGGGTACGCTTACAGCTATTCCTCGGGAGTTTGGTCAAACTTCCAAGTCAAAGCTTCCACCAAGCTCGGGCCCGCATTCTTTGTAACGCAGCCTGTCGGCAGTGAGCGCATACTCGTCGCAAAGGGCGTCGCGAGCTATGGATATATGGAGTACAACGAAACTGGACCCGCGACCAACGACGCTGGTTCAAACTATGTGACGACCTCTTCGAGCATCTATTACGGCGCGATGCTCAATAAAACCGTGTTAGGCTTCTGGCAGCCGAGCGACAGCGCGAATGTGCTCTTTGTGCTTCTCGGCTCAGGGGGCACTGACTCCTATGCCCTCTACAGGAATAAATTTGATGTCGCCACCTCGAAGTGGAGCGGCTGGACTGCGGAATAACGCGACGCATCCGCTCTTCGGTTCGGCTGAAAATGCCGGCGCCGAGGGCGGAACATCCGCGGAGCCTCTCGCTTCGCGGATGCGCCCCCGTACGCTCGACGAGTTCATCGGTCAGGAACATATCGTCGGGCAGGGGCGCCTTCTCCGCAGAGCCATTCAAAAAGATCAGCTAAGCTCGGTAATCTTCGCGGGACCGCCTGGCACCGGCAAAACCCCGCTCGCCCGCATCATCGCCAATACTACCAAGAGCCACTTCATTACGCTCAACGCCGTGCTCTCAGGGGTTGCCGACCTCCGCGAGGCTATCGAGCAGGCGAAGACCTACCGCGACATGTACAGCCGCAAAACCATCCTCTTCGTGGATGAGGTTCACCGCTGGAACAAGAGCCAGCAGGACGCACTCCTCCCGTGGATCGAGAACGGCACGGCGATACTGATCGGCGCGACGACCGAGAATCCCTTTTTTGAGGTGAACCGCGCCCTTCTCTCCCGCTCGCGCGTCTTTGTGCTGAAACAGCTCGCGCGCGAAGACCTCTTCGCGGTGGCGAAGCAGGCGCTGGACGACCCCGAGCGCGGGTACGGAAAGTATCAGGTTCAGTTCGAGGAAGGCGCGCTCGAGCACATCGTCGACACCGCTGATGGCGATGCGCGCAGCCTCCTCAACGCGCTCGAACTCGCGATCGAGACAAGCACTCCGCAGTGGCCTCCCTCCGAAGGCGCACAACTCTTCATCGGCATGGATGATGCCGAGGAGAGCATTCAGCGCCGCGCCGTGCTCTACGACAAGGATGGCGACTACCACTTTGACACGATTAGCGCATTTATAAAAAGCGTACGCGGCTCTGACCCCGATGCGAGCCTCTATTGGCTCGCGCGGATGGTTTATGCCGGCGAGGATCCCGACTTTATCCTCCGCCGCCTCCTCATCCTCGCCTCTGAGGATATCGGCCTCGCTGACCCGCAGGCCGTGGCGGTGGTGAACGCCTGCGCGCAAGCCTTCGACCGCGTCGGTCTCCCCGAGGGGCAATTTCACCTGGCGCAGGCGACCATGTACTGCTCCCTCGCGCCAAAGTCCAACTCAACGCTTGGGTACTTCGACGCGCTCAAGGCGGTGGAGACTGAACAGGCCGAAGTCCCAGATCATCTCAAGGACGCGAACCGCGACAAGGTCGCATTCGGTCACGGCGAAGGCTATCAGTATCCACATGCCTATAAAGACCACTGGGTCGCGCAGCGGTACCTGCCGCAAACACTCGCTGGTCGACTCTTCTATTTTCCCAGCCAGATCGGCTATGAGGGCGAACGGCGCGCGCACGTGCTCATGCGCAGGGAGGCTCAGCTCTCCCTTCTCGCCGACGACGCCGATGTGAGCGTGCCAGAGAGTCTCGTTTGGTCGAAAGAGGGTGAAAAACGATCACTGTGGAAGATGAGGAGCGAGGCAGCCGCGACAGATCGACTGCTGGCCACGCGAAGCGCGGTATTCGGACTCCTCGCGCCTCGCGCAATCGAAAACTTCATCGTCGCCGACCCACGATCAGGCTTCTACGGGATGGAAGCGATCCGTGCGACGCCCGAGGGCAAAACCTGCGTCGTCCTCGAGTCGGAGGCTGCCAAATTTCAACTTGAAAATCTTTGCAAATCGATCAATGAAATCCTAAAGCCCACCACTCTGCGCTACGACGACTTGAGCTCAGAGCGCGACACGGAAAACGGCGCGCATAGCAACCTGGATGCGCTCGGAGAGTACTGGTCAGAAGCGCGCCCAGACGCGATCATACTCTGTGAGCTCTCAAAAATTCCTGAAAGAGTCGTTGCCGCCCTTGTGCGCGCCGCAAGCAGCGATGGACCAGCCGCACCCAAGGTACTGGCCTTCGATATCGACGCGGCCCACTCCTCCATGCTCTCATCGGCCCTCCTGCTTGTCTCGGCGGCCAGCGCGGAGGAACGCGGCTTCATCGAGCGTCTCGCACAATATGAGGAAAAAAGGGGTTGCGGACCGGGCTACCGAGGCGGCTCTTCCATGGATACGACCTTCGAGCGCTTCAGCGACCTAGCCCGAACCATTGCGCCAAATCTCAGGGCTACGACACGAGAGCTACGCGCACACTACCCTCGTCGCATCGACGAACTCATGATCGAACAGTGGCTCGATGCGTCGACCGAATATGGGAAAGGATTCGCCGCGCTGTTTTCCGAGCTTGACAGAACTGTTTTGGGATCGCTTGTGCGGAAGTACAATCTATCTCCAGAGTGGCCAATTCATCTGCGGGTAGTGGAACTCAGGGCCGCGTCCGAACGCTGAGAGCGTTTCCCTTGCTGATCGCGATTATCTCGCTAGCCAAATGCTGTACACTGAACTCGCGGCACATTGTTTCGTAGAAGGACATCGCTTGCATATCGATCTTCCACGCCTCGCCACGAAGATACGCGGGAAACCACTGCTCAGCCAGAATGCGCCAGCTCTCTTCTTCCTGCCCTGGCACGATGGGGAAAAAACGTATCCCCGCCAGTTGTGCCGCGCGGAACATTGCCGCGGAGGAGCCGATCGCGATCATGCTCGATTTCTCAAAACCCGCCGACAGCGCGGCTCGAAGATATTCGCCCGGTTTTCCCCGCTCCTTGCCCGCGATTCGGAAAAAACACTCGCCGAGGCCCGCGGCCTGCCACATCCGCATCGCCGCGGATTCCCCAAAATTGCTGTACACTAAGATCTCGGAGCGTGGCGCGATATATCTCGCGCTTCGCAGGAATTCTTCCGCAGTGCTGAAGTGCGGTACTCTTCCCAGTTCTTGAATGAGCCCTTCAGCCATGGAGAACCAATCGATGATCATCATTTCGGCGGGAGGTTTATCTTCGAGCCTGAAGAGATCATCGATCGTGGCATCGGAAAAGCTATATTTTTCAAGTGTCTTAATGATAGCGGTTCTCTGCATCGAGGGATACAGCACGTTGAGTACACGGAGCGCCGCCAGAAGAATAACGAGAGGGTGTTCGCCGCGGAGAGGAGATTCGAGGGCAATTTTTCTCCACACCTCGCCCGCGATCGCTGGATCGACGCTGCCGCCGAAGCAGCCTATGAATGAGGGCAAGTACGCGGTTTCGTGCCAGTACCTGCTGATATCGAAGACGGCACCCTCAGATTCGATGATCACGATGATCTTTTTGTCGTGGAGATGCAGCGGTTGATCAGCCCGAATCGCCTCCTCCGGCTTGGACAGAGATTTGAGCGTGACATTTGCGCCGCGGACGCGCCTGTGCGTTATAGGTTTCGCCATCTGTCCAATTTCCGATGCATGAACGATTCTCACCAGTATCCTCGCTATAGGTTATCGGCACCTCGCGGCAAGCTCTTGATGTGCGCGCGAGATTGTGTCGCGCAACACGCTCTTGACGAAGCCATACAGGGAACGCATGCTCTAGGCGTGAAACAGGTACACTTCACCTCGATCGATGAGGTATACGCATTCGTAATGGGCTTTGTCAACGTCGAAAAAGGTCAGGCGACCGAGTTCAAGCTTGACCGCATGCGATGGATGGCTGAGCGCCTGGACAATCCCCACCTGGGCAGAGTAACGGTCCATGTCGCCGGTTCAAAGGGAAAGGGATCGGTCGCCACGCTCATCGCGCGGGCCATCCAAGCATCAGGCACTCGCACAGGCCTCTACACCTCTCCTCACATTCTTTCTTGGAAAGAGCGCATGACCGAGGCCGGAGATGAGATTCCGGATGAGATCATTCTCAGCGCGGCAGAAGAGGTATTCGCCCTCACTGCGGGAAAAAGGCCCGACGATTTTCCGGGCAGTGAGCTTCCAACCTATTTCGAGCTCACCACCCTCATCGCTTTCTGCGCCTTTCGCCGCGCGGATTTTCGCGCTCAAGTAATCGAAGTGGGGCTCGGGGGCAGACTCGATTCGACCAATATCGTTGCCTCCGATGTCGCGGCAATCACACCCATCGAACTCGAGCACACGCAGTTCCTGGGATCGACTATACCCCTCATCGCTGGAGAGAAAGCTGGCATTATTAAACCGCGCGTTCCTGTGTGCGCACTCCAGCCCAAGATCGAAGCGCTCGAGGTCATTCAGGCGCGAGCGACAGCGCTGCACGCCCCTTTGTATGTCGTTGGGAAGGATGTCTCGCTCAGAGACATCCTTGTGAACCTCGAGGGCACCGCTGTGACGCTCCAGGCTACAAACCTATCTTCGCGAGGCGACTCGGCCGCGCTTCAGCGTCTCTTTGGAGGGACAACTCTCAAAGTAAGCACCGATCTCGTGGGCTCTGTATACGCAGGGAATATGGCGCTCGCCACGCTCGCGCTCGCCCAAGTTCCCCTCAATATTCGCGCGGAGCACATCCTGAGAGGCTTTCGTTCGACGCGCATCCCCGCCCGCTTCGAAATTATTGCCCGTTCTCCGCTTCTCGTTCTCGACGGCGCCCACACTCCTGAATCGATCCGCGGCGTGCTCACTACCTTCCTCGAGCTTGCTCCCGGGCCTCGGCACCTTCTCTTCGCCTGCGCGCACGATAAGCGACACGAAGAAATGGCGCGCCTACTCGCGCCTCACTTCGAAGAAATCACTGTCACAAGGCCCGGCAGTTTCAAGCAGAGCGACCCGATTGCGGTATTCCAGAGTTTCTCAACGCTAAAGGCAGAGTGCGCGCTTGTCGAGAATACGAAGATGGCTATTGAGCGCGCGGCGAGAATCGCTCGCGAGGAGCGCGCAAGTCTTCTCGTCACAGGCTCATTTTACCTCTGCGCTGAATTTAAAAAGTGGAAATCAGGCTCTGAATAGCGCCGATGAGGGCTCCGAGAATACCGCCGAGCCACGTGATCCATATCAGTTCCTTGTTTACTACCTGGAGGACAATCCGCTCGACTTCCCGCATGTCGAGGCTGTCGATGCGTTCAGCGACCATGGAGCGGATGTCAATCGCCTCCACAAGGAGCGGCATGCGGGACTCAATCAGCGACAGGAGCGCGATCGAGAGCGTTCCCGAGAACTGCTCAATATCCTTTTCGCCTATCCCAAAGAATTCAGCGATCGATTTTCCTCTCGAGGACTCCTTCAACACATCGATGAAGAGCGCGCCCAGCGTCGATGCTGAATTTGGCCCCTGCGAAATCGTCCGCACAAAGGCATTGAGAACGAGGCCAGCCGCATCGTAGGAAGAAACCGGCATTGTCACGATATCCCGCAGTTTTGCGCCCGAAAGCCGATCGTACACGCGCTCCGCCCTGCCGCGCAGCTCATCCTGCGCGCCGCTCAAGGAAAGAAGGACACTCGGCAACGATGATACGACGAATGCGCGGCTCCCCACGTGGTCGGCAGAATTCTCCTCGGCTGCGTCATGAGCGCGCTGGGCGATTACGACGGCGCAGATAGCTTCGGATACTTTTTCGGGAGCCATTGGGTCTCGCAGAATGTTTTCGATGGTATCGATGAGATCTTCGATAGTATCGGGCATTGTCTGCGCGATTTTCGCGTCGTAGCCCGCGATCGACACAAAGAGGCGCTGCATGGGGCCAAGGCGACCCAACGCCCTTTTGACGAAAGCGTGCGCTTCGGTCTCGAGCCTCGATTTAAAATCATCGCCGCGCAAGAAGGCGCCGATGTGGGGAAGGGCGATCTCATACGCCTTGGGGATACACGCGTCAGCGATCGCCTTGATAGTGGCGTCGGGAGGAAGCTCGGCGATGGCTCCAAGAAAAAATCTAGGCTGAGCCCCCTCCTCGCTCGTGTTCGAAGGCTGCGCGGTCCGCGCCGCGAGACTCTCCGCAGCGCTGACAATCGATCGCGCGAATTGCTCTCGAGAGATGAAGTTCCCTAGCTCCATCGCTCCCACCCTGCGCATAAACTCTGAGAGAATGGCACGCATGGAGAATTGCAGTTCCTCAGAACCAGCGAGTTGTTGAAATGACTTGAAGATCTATGTGGATATCGATGTCCCGCGAGGCTCGTTCTCGCTCCCTTCGGCGATCGCCCCGATTTTTTCTGAGGATTCCGTGGTGACTTTCTCAGTCGAGCCTGTGAACAGCCGTTCAGCGCGCTGCCCCAA
>JAKALZ010000086.1 GCA_021813065.1 bacterium | reverse complement strand
GCGAGCATGGTGGTAGACCTTGGGGGGAAGAGTCTTCCTGGGTTGCAGGATGGGGACAGCGTGCGGGTAGCGAGCAGGGAAGAGTACCTGCCGGTGGTGTACGTTGAGGGAGCGGTGCAGGGCGGAACGGTACAGGTGAGTCAGGGAGGGACGCAGCCAACGGGCACGACCACGAATGGCGCAAGCAACACCGCCTCTTTGCAATCGAGCCAACAGATTCAAACAACGAATACTACTATTGCGCAACAGGATCAAATAGCAGCAAGTGGAAGTACTCCATCTGCGATGACATCCGGATCTGCACAAGACACAACAACTTTGTCTGTTCAAAAAGATGCATATGGCAAGATTCGATTGACTTACAGGAAAGGCCAACTTCTATCGCAAATCCTTACACCTATAAAAGATCAATTTGTATCTGACGCAAATTTAAGCCAAGCATATATCATCCGAGAAAAAGAGAGGATTAATGTTGATCTCGAGAAGATTTTCTATAGCTACTCTCCAAAAATCGATGTTGAGTTGAAGGCTGGTGACCGAATAGTCATTCCTTATGGCTATAATGCAGTGATCGTAAAGGGAGAAGTGCAACAATCAATTGTTGAAAAGGTGTATTCTGGCTTGAAGTTGTCAGATCTTCTTCAGAATAATCTAACCGATCATTCTTCTACTCGCGATATCACCGTAACAAGCGAAGATGGAACCACAATAGTCTGCGATCTATTTAAGGCGGATCGTCTTGGAGATATGACTCAGAATCCTTATATCCGTCCAGGAGATACGGTAGAAGTAAAGCGAGCTGAGAGAATTGTCACAATCAAGGGAGAAGTGAGACGACCAGGCACATACCAGATTCTGCCAAATGAAGGAATGAATGAACTTTTACACTTTTACGGCGATGGTACAACAGTTCGCGCAAAAACAGATATGGTGGTGCTGACACGAGAGGCAAGCGAAGCCAACCCTGAGAGCATGAGTATCGTGTTTAACTTGATGGAGAAAGATCTCCCAACTCTTCAGGATGGCGATAGCATTCGCGTAGCGAGCAGTGAGGAATATCTGCCGACAGTGTATATCGAAGGTGCAATCGCAATCGATGGCAGCACATCAGCACCAGGTACTAATCCATACAATCTGCAGAGAATTCCTTTTAGAAAAGGGCAAACAGCCCAGCAGGTTGTGAAACCGCTTGAAGCGCAGATTTCTCCCTTTGCCAATCTTCAGCAAGCATATGTTGTTCGAGGAACGGATCGAATAAGCTTGAATCTAGAAAAACTGCTCCATTTCTATACATCGGCCGACGATATAACTCTACTTCCAGACGATAGGATAGTAATCCCTTATGGTCTCAATCTGGCGTTTATAAAGGGTTTTGTTAAAAAATCTGTCGCGATTGAGGTGACCTCGCAGAGTACTCTTTCACAAGTATTAAAGGATTTAACGACAGATGAGTCATCACTTCGGGACATTATGATTACCAGTGCTGATGGTAAAATAACAAACTACGATCTATTCCGGGCAAATAGGTTTGGCGATATGAGCCAGGATCCATTCATCCGTCCCGGAGACTCGGTAGAAGTGAAACGCGCGGAGAGAATTGTAAAAGTTGAGGGTGAGGTTAGGCGGCCGGGAATGTATCAACTCCTGGCGAATGAGGGGATGAACGAACTGGTCAACTCATATGGAGATGGACTATCAGTGAGTGCGAAACCTGACATGATGGTGCTTACTCGCAAAGCAAGCGCAGGGGCACCAGAAGGTCAGAGTATCGTTTTTGACCTCAACGGGAAGAACCTGCCGAGTTTACAAGATGGCGACTCCCTCCGTGTGCCAAGCATGGAAGAATACTTGCCGGTCATCTACATCGAGGGAGCTATCGCGGGTGATAAATTGGGGGTTTCCTCAAAAGACCAGAGCGTCGCCACCACGAATTATGCAGTGATGCGTGCGCCGTATCGTCAAGGGCTCAGTGCGTATTCGCTACTGCGCCCTCTCAAGGACAAGATCCTTTCATCCGCGGACATGGGACACGCGTTCATCATCCGCAAAGGATCTGACGCGATTATCAATATCAATCTGGAAAAGTTGATGTATAACAATGACTTGAGCAGTGATTGTCCTCTGAAACCTGAAGACAGAATTGTGATTCCTTTTGGTTCTATGTACGTTTTCGTATCAGGCGAGGTGAGCAAGTCGAGCTGGGTGGGCATTACAGGGCTAACGCGCTTGCGAGATGTGGTTGCACCCCTCCTCACACGTTACTCCTCAATCCGCGATGTAACCGTCAAGACTTCGGATGGCTTTGAGAAATCGTACGACCTCTTCAAAGCGGACCGCTATGGCGATCTGTCGCAGGATCCCTTCTTGAGGCCTGGTGACGAGATTAGACTCTCGAGTCTGAAGAACCTTGTTACTATACAGGGAGAAGTGAAACGTCCTGGCACCTATCAGCTTTTACCGGGAGAAGGGCTTAAGGAGCTTATACAGATATACGCCGATGGATTTACCGAGAAAGCGAATGTGTCGCGACTCTCGCTCCTCCATAATTTATCTGACAGTTCTCCCGTCGGCGAAAAGCTTCAGTTCGATTATGCGAAGACTCCCGATATGGCGCTGCGGCTCTACGATGTGGTGACGGTGCCGTCGCTGCAAGAGTTGCTGCCGGTGGTATGGTTTGAAGGGGCGGTGGGTCTGAGCTCGACAGGGGCATCGCCGGAAACGAGTCAGCGCGTGGCGTACAATTTCGTGCCGGGCGAGACGACGTCGCAGGCGGCGCTCAACAACCGCAAGCTGTTCTCGGCGGTGTCGGACTTGGCCGCCTCGTACATCGTGCACGCGGATGGATCGCAGACGGCGGTCAATCTCGCGAAGTTCATCTACGATTACGACCTGACCAACGATGTGCCGCTCAAGCCGAACGATACGGTCATTGTGCCGTTCAGGCAATTCTTCGTGTCGGTATCGGGCGCGGTGCGATACCCCGGGCGGTATCCTTACATTCCGAACAGGACCTGGGAGTACTACATCGGTCTCGCGGGCGGTTTCGATACCGACAGGAACTCCGGTCAGAAGATTACGGTCTACGATGTGAAGTCGCAGAAAGTGCCGATCGCCGGGCGCGAGATTAAACCTGAGGACAATATCGTCGCGGAGTCGAATTCGTTCCTGTATGGATTCACGAGGGTGTCGACGATTCTTTCGACCATCATCACGCTCACGGCGCTCATCGTCAATCTTTTTGGGATAAAGCTGTAAAAAACGCATGGAAAATCGGAATCCTGAGCTTCAGTTGCTCGAATCGATTTATTCTGCCACGAGGGAGGGTACGCGTCCCGCGCTGGTGTCGCAGCGTGAGCTAGCGGTCAGCGCGGGGCTTTCGCTGGGGCTGACGAACACGCTGCTCAAGCACTTTATGGAGCGGGGCTGGCTCAAGTTGTTGCATGTAGATGGGCGGAAGATTATGTACGCGCTGACGCCGTCGGGGATGGAGGAGGTGGCGGTGCGGACGGTGCGCTATTTCGCGAGAGCGGCGGAGAACGCGTCGCTCTACCGCAAGAAGATAGATGTATTCGTGAAACGGATCGCGGATAGAGGGTATGGACGGCTGCTGCTTTTGGGGCCGATGGAGGTTGATTTCCTTGTTGAGTACTCGTGTTTAAAGCATGGAGTACGGTTTTTTAAGAGCGCGTCCGCGTGCATGCAGGAGCTTGAGGGCGAGGGCGCGTCATGTGCTGGCGTAGTGGCGATTTGCGCGGACGAACGCGGGAGCGACGAGATTGTGGTGGGAGATGAAGTTGGTGAAGGTCCCGCGTTGGGACTCGATGCCATCAAGCGGCGCGCGGGGCTTCCGCAGTCGGTGCCGGTGATTCGATTCTCGCAGATTTTCATGAGCGGGGGAGGGGAAGACGCTTTGAGCTGAGTGAGTGTGGCGTGTTTAACGCACAAGGCCGTTCCGGGCAACCGGGGCGGCCTTTTTTTATGCTTTCGGGGTATGCGGCGCACGTTAGCGCTGGCGCGCTTCCATTCTGGCACGACTGCGCCTCTTAGCGCGCGTTTTGACTAGCGGACGCGGGATGCGCGGCAGTTACGCGAGTCCGACGGTCTGCGCGAAAGTGTCCAGGCTCGTGGTGACGCGCGCGCGGGCTGTCGCGGAGAGGCGTGGGAGAACGCGAGCCATCGATATCTGGGCGAAGAGGATCGAGGTGCCTTCGCGGGCGAGGCGCTCGCAGGCATCGATCACGGCAGCATCGTGAGCTTGGGTGTCGCCACGGTTGAGCGCGGCAAAGGCGTCGCCGAGGAGTTCGTAGCGCCAGTCGGGGGCGGCGCCGGGACTGCCATAAGGGGTACTTTCATGTGCGCTTCCTAGCGCGCTTCCTGGCATGCTGATAAGCGTGGCTTCGTGCGCGACGATGATGCGCATGGGTTCGCGCGTGCTCGGGTTGGTCGCGAGGATCACGAAGGGCTGGCGCGCGCCGACGGCAGCGCGGATCATCGCGGCGTCGATCTTGACGAGGGGCACGCTGAGTTCCGGCGCGATGAGGTCCACGGCGGGCGAGAGCGATGAGCAGGTCAGCACGAGGCGATCGGCGCCCGCGTCGATGAGGCTCTGGGCGAGCCACGCGATGCGGCGGCGCGCGCCCTCGGTCACGCCCTGGCCCTTGGCGAGCTCGACGATGAGCGCCTCGTCGAGGGCGTGGAGAAATGTGGCGCGGGACTGGAGAGGGGCGGCGGCAGCTTCGACCCAGGGCATCACGAGGCGCGTTGAGTGGATGAGGCCGATCTTCATAGCCGCGCCCCCGCGTAGAGCGGGATGCCGTAGGGGCCGTCCGCGAGGTACGCGATGCGGCAGCGGCCGGAGGCGACGTCGGCAGGCGTGAAGCCGCGCTTTTCCAAGAAGTCGGCGACGGCTACGTCGATGACTGCGGGGATGTCGTCGGCGGTGGGGCTGGGGCTGGCGGATTCGGATGCGGTCGCGACCTTGTCAGGGGCGCCGGTCGCCCGCGGGGTCGCGGCACTCTGGTGCGCGCTGCGCGACGCGAGCAGGGTGCGCCCGTCGATGCCCGGCAGGTCGCGCCAGTCGCGGCGGTCGAGCTGGGGCGCGAAGTACACGAAGTCACGTACGGAGATGCGCTTGAACACCTTTGACCACTCCTGCACCTGCCACTGCTCGGGCACAAAGGGCCAGTCGGGCGAGGCGAGCGCGCGGTCGAGGGCCTCGGCGCCGACGAGCTTGAGCATTGAAAGCACCGTGCGGTAGCGGTCGGAGCCCACGGGGTTCGGATCCGTGTTGTTGGCCACGAGGATGAGGCCGCCGCCGGCCTTCAGCGCGCCGAGGGAGGCGACGGCGGCTTTGGCCGCCTGGTAGTGGTTCACCGCGACGAAGCCGCCGTGGCTCACCACGAGATCGTACTGATGCGCAATTGGAATGCCCACGTAGCTTTTGAGCTTCGCGACGGCGGCGGCGTGGGCGGCCTCGAGGTCGCCGCAGAATACGCCGGTGGTACGGAAGGTGCCATCGATCGTCGCATTGACGATGAAGTCGACGCCCGCCATCTTGGCGACGGCGAGCGACTCCTCGTGGACGGGATTGCCCTCGATCTGGAGGTCGCGCGCGTTGGGGTGCGCCATGAGGGCGGCCGAGTGGAAAATGAAGGTGCCCTGCTCGCCGAAGATGCCGGGGCAGATCGCCTTGCGCCCGCCCGAGGCGCCGGCCATGAAGTGGCTCTCAACGAGCCCTGTCAGGATTTTGAGATCCGCTTCGACGTAGCGGCGGTTGATCTTGGCAACGGTGCCGCGCGCGGTGGTGCCGATGTGCGTGAGATTGCCCTCGTCGAGGCAGTCGTGGAGCGCTACATCGAGTCCGAGTTCGAAGGATTCGACGCCAAGCATCCTCTCGAGTTCCGCGCGCGACATGGCGCGGTGAGTGCCGGTGGCGACAAGCACGCAGATGTCGCGGGGCGAGAATCCCACGGCGGTGAGCACGCGGACCACTGGCATGAGGATGCCGTTCGGACCTGCGTAGGGTACGGGCCGCGTGTTGTCGGACACGACGATGCAGGCGCGAGGTGCGCGCTGTGCGGCACGCGCGCGAGCCATTTTTTCTGCGGCGATGGCCGCGAGCGGCTTCGATTCGATGGGTCGGGCGAGGGCTTCGCGCAGCGCGGCTGCCGGGTCAGTAAGCGGCTCGGGCTCGGCCATGCGCAGCACTTCGCTACCATCAGGCAGCTTCGCAATGATATGCCCAGCGACGATACCCGGCGCGGATCCTCGCGTCGCAGATCCTTGCGAGTTGCCGAAGGGAATCTCGATGTCGATCATTCCATATTCCTGATAAGCCCGAAGTCGCCGGTCGCGGCCGCGCGGAGAATCGGCTCCATGTAGGTGTCGACGAGCGCGGCGGTGAGGGGCACCGGCATGTTCTTCAGTTTCATTTCGAGCTGAGGGTCCTTCGCGGCGGCGAGGGCGCGCTCGATGTGCTTTTCGCTGAAACCTTTGAGGTCGCTCAGGGTGGTGGGAGCGCCGATGGACTTCGCGAAGGCGACCATTCCCTTCGCAACGGCGAGCCCGAGCGCTCGGCCCTTGAGCACGTCGAGATCCTCTGGGATGAAGCCGTGTGCTTTGAAGATGGCGCCGACGACGCGGAGCTTGTTCTCGATGGCGGGCGCGAAGAAGACGATGTAGTAGGGATTCATGATGCCGCAGGCAGTGCCGTGCGCCGCGATGTCGACGAGGGAGAAGCTCGTGAGGTGCGCGCCGTTCGTGCCGCCCACCATGATCGCGTAGCCGCCGAGGTCGGTCGCCATGCCGATGGCCTCGCGCGCTTCCATGTCCTTCGGATTCGTGATGACGCGCGGCGCGTACTGCACCACGAGCTCGATGGCGTCGCGGGCGATCTCGGCAGCGAGGTCGTACTTCGCCTCGGGAATGCCCGAGAAAACCTCGAAGGCGTGGGCGATAGCGTCGAGCGCGCCGTCGATGGTCACGCTGAGGGGCATGCTGGCCGTCACCGAGTAGTCGAAGAGCGCCTTTTTCGGGACGATCGCCTCGTCGACGATGAGCTTTTTCTGCCCGATGACGGGGTCGGTGATGTTCGAGTACTTCGTGAGGTGGGCGCCCGAGCTCGCGGAGGTCTGCACGGCGATGACGGGAATGAGGGAGGCGCCGGTTTTCTTGAGCGCCTCGGTGACGATATTGGTGCCGAAGTAGGGATCGATTTCAGGCGAATAGCCGGGACCGAGGGCGGCGAGGAGGCTCGCGGCCTTGCAGGCGTCGATGGTC
>JAKALZ010000085.1 GCA_021813065.1 bacterium | reverse complement strand
CGGAGCACATACTCATTCAGCCCTGAAGTGAAAGGCAAATCGAGAATCCTGTAGTTGCCCGGCGCCAGCACGACTTGCCGAATCGCTCGTCCATTGACCTCGATGGTGACGCGCGCCGTTTTCGCGATCGTAAACTCGGTGGTATCGTCGATAAGCCCTTGGCGGATAATGTACTGGAAATTGTCCGAGCTCGAAATCGAGGCCGCCAAGAGTCTGGGTTGCGTCTGAAAGCTTGTTCCCGGAGTCGTCAGCATGCCGAGCGCTACTTGGAGACTTCGCGCGTTGCTGTACCAGAGGGCGTAGGCGTTCTCGAGCAAGAATGAGGGCGACGGCGATGTGTCGGTCGAGTAGGTGGCGGTTCCATTCGCGAAGAAGTGCAGTCCCTGAATATCGATCATTGAGTAGAGGTGCGAGTAGAGCACCGTGAGCCCACCCGCGATATTTGAGACTTGCGCGCTTGAGTCGTTCTGGAGAAAACCTGAGAAGGCCGCAGGCCGCACGATCGGCTTGAAATTCGGTACTTTATCGGGCACGAAATCGATATCGACCACAGGCGAAAACGAGGGAGGCACGGTAATGCTCAAAGTGAGCGCCGCGGAATCAAACTCGAAGGGTATCCCTACCATCGAAAAATCATTCGGGGTGAGCCAGGTGAGGCTCTTGAACACCGAATCAAAGATGGTCGAATAGATATCGGGGCGCAGGTAATCGATGAGCAACTTCGCGGCGGTGTCCTTTTTAATGATCGCGCTGTTCTTCCAGATACCCGCGTTGACCTCGCCCTTGGCTTTGCCGTTGATCGAGATGGTAAAACTCATCTCGAGGTCGGGTGTTATCGAATCGCGGACAATCGGCGCGCTCTGAATGACATGTTTATCGCTAAAGCCATCGACTCCTGGCACTTGCGCGTAAAGCAGCGAGACTCCAAAGATGAGAAAAATACCCAAGATAGGGACTTTTTTAACGGCAATCATGTGCACCAATACTCCACAACTTTTTATATACACGCGAAACGCGCCGCGATACGGTTATTCGATCGTCGCGGTGAGGCTCCCCGCGTAGTTCACTCCCTGAACCACCTTGTCGCTCGGGAAGAAGAAGAGCCGACTAGAACCCGCGAGCAGATTCTGACCCTGTAGCGCCTTCGCGTCGTCTTCCTGGAGCGTGATGGCCGCCGCTCCCGCGCCGGTGAGCTTGATCACCGGATCGTTGATCAGCGCGTGTCGGGTACCGCTGTTCGTGATGGTCACGAGGAATCCCTTCTTTCCATCCTGTTCCGCATACACGGCTTTCGTAATGGCGACCTTATAATTCACGTTAGGTGGTGATACATAGAGCGCCGCGATGTAGCGGAACAGCACTTTGACGCCGGAGGTCTGCTGCTGACTGAAATCGATGGGGACCTGCTCAGCGATGACGCGATAGGCCATCTCTTGTGCGAGGCGGGCCGGTCCCTTGTACTGCACTTTGATATTTTGAAATGAGTTGGGCTGTACGACAATGCGCGTCGGGAAAATAGTGAAGTCGCTGTCAGCGGCCTCGTTGCTCTCAACGCCGTTTTGGTCGATGACGCGGGTCATGGCTTTGATCGAGATGGCGATCTGTTGTCCGCCATCGTTCGTCAGCCGGAATGTAGCGATGCTCTGCGCGCCGCTCGGGGAGATCGTGATGGACATAGGCATAAAGGTGAAGGCGAACGCGGTCGTCCCAAGTGTCAAGAATAAACCGACAAAGAATGCCGTGAGAGTCTGTCGGTGTGCGATGTGCATAGGCTCCTCCCTTTATCTTTATAATTCTACTCGGTAATAGCAGCAAAGGCAATTCATCGAAGGAACAATCGCTTGGAATGTGAAGTCGCTTGACATTCGTGGCGGCTGTCTGGTATAAGAGCTTCTGTCATTTGCGACATGCGCGGGCGGTTAGCTCAGTTGGTTAGAGCACCAGTATGACACGCTGGGGGTCGCAAGTTCGACTCTTGCACCGCCCAAAGCCTTTGTGGCTCGCATTCGCGAAGAACACCGAGTACCGCGCGCCGCTGTAGCTCAGTTGGTAGAGCAATGGACTGAAAATCCATGTGTCATCAGTTCGATTCTGATCGGCGGCAGAGAGGCCATCCTAAGGGGTGGCCATTTTTTTGCCCGAAGGGGCGGCGTTGTCGAGCTCGATGATGTCCAGAGCGGCGATACATGGCGTGATGTTGCGCGCGCATTCGGTCTGGGGTAGAGTAGTCACGCGCCGTTTTTACGCGCGCTGAATCCGCTTGAAGAGGGTAATCGCGGCTATGAGAGTGCTCGTTATTGGAGGAGCCGGTTATATCGGCAGCCACGTCGCGCGATTTTTCGCGGATCGCGGCCTTGAGGTCGATGTGCTCGACAATCTTTCGACAGGAACGAAGGAAAATATTTTTCCCGAGTATGGGTTCTACAAAGAAGATATTCTTGATTATGCGGCGATTCTCGGTGTGATGAAGCGCGGCTACGACGCGATAGTCCACCTCGCGGCCGCCAAGGCCGCCGGCGAATCGATGGTGAATCCCGAGAAGTACGCGCTGCAAAATGTGAGCGGCACGATCAACATCCTCAACGCAGCATGCGAAGCTGGCGTACAGAATTTTGTGTTTTCTTCGTCGGCGGCGATCTACGGAGAGCCCAAGTACCTGCCCATCGATGAGGCGCATCCTAAAAACCCCGAAAATTTCTACGGCTTTACGAAACTCGAAATCGAACGGATTCTTGAGTGGTACGACAGGTTGAAAGGACTGCGATACGCGGCGCTCCGATACTTCAATGCCGCGGGATACGATCCCGAGGGAAGAGTGCGCGGACTTGAAAAGCGGCCCGCGAACCTCGTGCCGGTCATCATGGAAGTCGCTATGGGGCTCATGCCTCAGCTTGAAGTGTTTGGCACGGATTTTCCAACGCCAGATGGTTCGGGCGTACGCGACTACATTCATGTCACCGATCTTGCGCGCGCGCACTACGCCGCGCTCATGCATCTGGCCAATGAATCGAAGAGCTTCGCGGTGAACCTGGGGTCGGAGCAGGGGCTCTCGGTGCTCGAGATCCTCGAGGCCGCGAGAAAAATAACAGGCAGGGCCATTCCGGCCACCATTTCGGGCCGGAGGCCGGGAGACCCGGCGAAGCTCGTCGCCTCGAGCGCGGCGGCAAAGGCGCTGCTCGGCTGGAAAGCAGAGTATTCAGATCTCACTACAATTATCGCCACGTCGTGGCGGGCGTACGAAACGCACTCAGCGCAGGAGAAAAAGTGACCATGACAGACATGAACCGCATTGAGCAATTCCTCGATGCTCAGGAGAAGGGCATCATTGAGCTTGAAACGCTTCTTACCTCGTACCCCGCATTAGCCCCCGAATCGGATGGCGCCGGAGAAATCGAGAAGGCGGCAGCCCTTGAGACATGGCTGAAGAAACGGGGAATCTCCGATATTCAGCGATTCGACGCGCCCGATGAGCGAGTTCCCTCCAAACTGCGCCCAAATCTCGTGGCGACCATTCCGGGCAAGCGCAAGGATAGCCCTCTGTGGATCATGACACACCTCGATGTGGTGCCCGAGGGCGAGCGCACGCTCTGGAACACCGATCCGTGGAAGGTGGTAGTCAAGGATGGAAAACTGTACGGCAGGGGCGTTGAGGACAATCAGCAGGGGCTCGTGTCGTCGGTGTTCGCTGCCCTGGCCTTCCTCGATCTCGGCATCGTGCCCGAGCGGACGATCAAGCTTCTCTTTATCGCGGACGAAGAGGTCGGCTCGAAGTATGGCATTCAGTACCTCCTCGCGAACCACTCGCTCTTTACGAAGGACGACATCATCATCATTCCTGATGGAGGCTCGCCTGACGGTACCGAAATCGAGGTGGCCGAAAAAAATATCTGCTGGCTCAAAGTGACCACCAAGGGCACACAGACCCACGCCGCGATGCCAGACAAGGGAGCGAACGCCTTCCTCGCGGGCTGCGACCTCGCGCTGCGCATCCATCGCCTCGAAAAGTCGTTCTTTACCGCCCGCGACACGCTCTTCAGCCCCGACCGAACGACGATCAACCCCACCAAGAAAGAGGCGAATGTCCCCAATGTGAATACGATTCCCGGCGAAGATGTCTTCTATGTCGACATGCGCATTCTTCCGATGTATTCGGTCGCGACTACTCTTGCTGAGGTAGAAAAACTCACCCACGCGGTCGAGGCGGAGTACGGCGTTTCAGTGCGCCTCGATATCGTACAATCCAATGAGTCGAGGGCGACGCCCGCCGACGCTCCCTCCGTAAAACTGCTCTCTGAAGCGGTGCGCCGAGTCTACGGCGTCGAGGCCAAAGCGATCGGTGTCGGCGGCGGCACGGTAGGCGCGTACCTGAGAAAAGCAGGAATCGACTGCCTCGTGTGGTCCAAGATGGATGAGACAGCGCATCAGCCAAACGAGAACGCGTATATCGCGAATATCATCGGCGACGCGAAGGTGTTCGCGACGCTCGCGATGATGGCCTGAAGCCGCGCGGCCGAGCATTTCTCCTTGGCGGATGCGTGAATCTTCGCGCGGTGTGCGTCGCCGAGCCAAACCGAGCCCCGGCCGCGCCAAGCCCCGCCGTGCCAAACCCCGCCCCACCTAGGGCGTGGCCCCTTAATCCAAGTGTGGGTTACGGCACCGACGGGACTTTGAGCTTCTGCCCAATTCTCAGTATAGATTCCATCGATATGCCATTGAGCGCCGCGATTTTCTGCGCGGTCGTTCCGTAGCGACGCGCGAGACTGTAGAGCGTGTCGCCTTTCTGGACAGTGTGCGTCGTCAGCGATGCGCTCGATTGCGAAGAAGAAGCTGACGATCCATTGAGCGGCTGCATTGAGAGCGGAATCATCAGTTTCTGCCCAATTTTGAGATGATCGGGATTTATTCCCCCATTCACCTTGGCGATCATGGAAATAGAGATGCCGTAATGCTTCGCGATCGCCGTGAGCGTGTCGCCTTCCTTCACCTTATAGATTTCGTAGCGGATGAGCGGCGCGTTGGGGTCGGCGAGGATAGCCTTCACCTGATCGGTTTTATCCGCCGGTATCTTAAGAACGTGCGAATCCTCAGGCGGCGTGATGGTGTAGTGCAGTTCCGCGTTGCCGAGCTTCAGAGTATCGAGAGGAATCTCGGCCTTTGAGGCGAGAAGTTTGAGATCGACCTGACGGTTGAGCGATATTGTTTCCCATTTTACGCTCGAAGCAGGAAGCTCGAGGCCGTAGAGGTCGGGATACCGAAGAATCGAAGCGACCGCGAGGAATTTTGGCACATAGTCCAAAGCCTGTTTGGAGGCGAGGCCCTTGTCGTAGATTTGCCAGAAATCCGCCTTGCCGTCGTTATTGCTCACCGCGCGACCGATTGCGCCGAGTCCCGCATTGTAGGCCGCGATCGCCAGCGGCCAGTCTTTGAGATAATCGTAGTTGTCGACAAGCTTGTTCAGGGCAGCATCGGTACTCTTCATAAAGTCGCGCCTGTCGTCCACCCAGTCACTGATCTTCATTCCGTAGCCCTGGATCGAATTGCGCATGAATTGCCAGATGCCCATGGCACCGCTTCTCGACACGGCGAAGGGAGAAAACGCCGATTCAATGACAGGCAGGTAGGCCAGTTCCTTGGGAACGCCGAATTCAGCGACTTTTGACTGGATGTAGTCCATAAAAGGCGCTGCCTTTTCCATGGTAGAGAGGATGATCTTGCGCCCATCGTCGCTGAGGTAATACTGGCGATACTTCTCAAAGAGATCCTGCCCCCAAGGCATGGGAATATCGTACTGGAGCGCCTTGGCCTGGTCTTCGATGCTAGGCGGCTCCGGCGACACTTGGCTCAGGTCAGGCGTCTGCTGGCTCTCGTCGATAGGCTCTGAAGGGATCTCATCGGCGGTGTCGGGTTGGGGCGACGCCGATGATTGAGAATCCACGGGCTGTGTGGGCGATACTGGCGCAGGAGGCTGAGGAGGTGGTGTGGTCTGCGCGGAAGGCGCGGGTGTTGGCGGCACCGCTTCAGATGTTGCCGGCGCTAAGGGCGCGCTCTGTGTTGACTCGGAAGGAAGCGGCATAGAAGCCGTGGTGGGCTGTGAAGAGACACTTGCGATCTCGGGGTTTATGACAGAACGCGAAGTGGCGCCCTCCAGGTCCTTTGCCGAAGCGAGCGATGCGGCTGCGCACAATGTGATAAGTACTCCGAAGCGCCGAAGGTTCGTCATTGCATTTTTTCTCCAAAATAGATGCCCGCCCACTCCCAATTGCCGTGCACACTGGGGTCAGCCGGAAAATCGACTCTGCGGAAGCATAGATACCACACGGGAATGTACCCCGTCCACCCTGAAGTTCGAAGAAACGCTTCCGAATCATTGAGCGAAGGATCGAGTGACGGCGCCACATAGACGGGCTTCGTCATGAAATTGCTGAAATTGAACAGCACATTCGAATTTGAATCGTCGCCGCCATCTTTGTACCACGACATGGCGAAAAATCCAGCTTTCGACATGTATTTTCGGAGCGCTTGTGGAGATCGCGCCGCGATTGCCTTGCGAATGCCGCTCACGAGATCGCTGAGATTGGGGTAGGTCCAGTCCTTCGGGCTGTCGTTGAACTCGACCATTTTTCTCGCATAGTCGTGCGCGTCGGAGTATCCTGGAACATTGACGTTGAAATAGGGAAGAAACTGCCGATACTCGTCGATCGCCTGGGGCCAGAGGCCCAGTTTCTCATACTCCTTCGCGAGGAGAAAGTGAAATGGCCCAACTTCGTCGGCATTGGGGAAGCGCTGGATGAACTCACGGTACCAGGCGGTCTTCTTCGCGGGCGGACTGTCGCTCGCGAGCAGCTTGACGAGGCAAGTTTTGTGGATCGACTGTCCATCGATTGTCATGTCGGGGAGGGTGTTGATGATGCGCTCGAAATAGAGCCTCGCGATTGGAGCGCTTCCCATCGATTCGTACACCGCGCCCGCCGCGAAGAGATACCAGGCTTCGTACGCGTCGTGATCGTCGGCGAGCGAGGAGAGAAATCGCGCCGCCTCCGCCTGCTGATTGTTCTCAAGCAAAATTGTCGACACTCTTCGAGCGGCGAGCATGCGCTGCACGCTGTAGTCTCCACTCTTTTTAAGCTGAGGAGAGTGCAGCACCCGCAGGGCGTCGCGGAGGTCTTTCTCTTGAACCTTGTTCGTGACAGAGAACTGTCGCGTGCCAGGCCACAGTGAGGCGAAGAGGCCGCTCTCGCAGCCAGACAAGACGAGTGCCGCCCAAGTTATGAATATGAGTGGAATTGCTCTGCGGCGCCTAT
>JAKALZ010000084.1 GCA_021813065.1 bacterium | reverse complement strand
TTGAAAGACAGGGGACTCAATTTTGGAGCGAATGCGCTCGCGCAGGCAGCGGATCATATCGAGAGCTTTTTTAAAATGCTCCTGACCGAGATCGCATTCTATGTCGGCTGTCTCAATCTGAGAGAAGACCTGGAACATCTCGGGGAACCGTCGAATTTTCCTGTGCCGATGCCCGAAGGATCGCTCGCCGTCGAATTTTCCGGACTCTACAATATTTGCCTTTCTCTGCATACAGGACATAGGACCGTGGGGAGCGATGTACTTGCACGCGGCAAGAATCCGGTCATCATCACCGGTGTCAACGAGGGGGGAAAATCGACCTTCCTCCGTAGTGTTGGGGTCGCTCAGCTTATGCTCCAGTGCGGCATATTTACACCGGCGATTTCATTCTGCGCAGACATCGCGAGCGGTGTTTTTACCCACTATCGGCGTAAAGAAGACCGTACGATGCAGAGCGGAAAGTTCGACGAAGAACTTGCGAGGATGGAACTTATCGTTCGGCAGCTTCGCCCGCATGCCCTCATTCTATTCAATGAATCTTTCGCCGCGACGAATGAGCGCGAGGGCTCCGAGATCGCGATGCAGATCGTACGGGCGCTTGTCGAGCGTGGAGTACGCATCTACTTTGTGACCCACCTCTACACATTCGCCGCAGGTTTTGAAGAATGCGCTGCCTGTAGGCCTCTGCTCCTAAGGACAGAATCGCATGCCGATGGCAACCGAACCTTTAGAATCGTGGAGGGCGCTCCATCACAGCGAAGCCATGGCGAATACCTCTATCGAAAGGTTTTTGGCGAGAGTGCGGATATGTCCATCGGCGCGATTCCTCCGGTGGAATGCGATGACGAGGTTTCGCCCAGGACGCAACAATCGGACGAGCGCTGATCTACTCCAAGAATCGTACCTTCTGATTCTCGAGTCTTAATGTGGTACGTTATTTCGATAGCAGAATTTTTGCGCGAGCGATTCGGGCATCTTCATTGTCCGGCTTTATGCTGAGAGCTTGATCGATCATAGCAAGGGCCTCATCCTTACGCCCTTCCCGGTAGAGACACCATGCGAGATGTTCCCTGAAGCTGCTTTCAAAAGGATTGAGGTAGATCGCGCGCTTGAACTGAGACTCCGCGGCATCGAACATTTCGCGCCTTAGAAGGGCAACGCCGAGCTTGTCTCGATCGTATCCGAGGAAACGATTTGGTCTAAGGCGCTCTTCGAGCAATTCAGCCAATAAAGGTGTACTCGGCTCATCGGTATGCTTCATGGAGTGACACCCCTTTGATCGCTCCAAGCTATCTTGCTTTCCCGGCAGAAGGTTGAAAATTCTCCGGATTTCGTAGTACTTACTGGAACCTCGAGAAGCGGCCATTCAAACCTGCTGAAGGATTGAATGGAATATGTATCTTTCATATCCGTGTGACGCAGCATCAGAGTTGTAGCAATTGGAATATAGCGGATAACCATCGAATAATTCACCGAACGCACATAGCGTATAATCCGGCCTTCGGAAAAGGAATAAAGCAGCCCTCCGGCCGCAATTAAAAGGTACGAGCTTATGATCCGTGCCCCAAATATCGAACGGGGGGCGCTCGCCGTGGGATGATAGAACGAGGCTAAAGGTCGACGTTTCCCGAGCACACGTCGAACATAGGTTTCATACTTGAAGTCCTCTTTTTTAAGAGCCTTGAGATATGTCTCGTTGTCTTCTTGGATGGGGTTGAAATCGCTGTCGGTTACGCGTTCGGCGAGGAATGCGTCTATGAACCGCGCATAGAGAGGTTTGCTCACTGAATTAAAGAAAACGCTTGCTCGTTGCCCATGGAAGTAAATGGTAATCCAGGAACTCAGCAGTTCAGTGCCCGTCTCGAACTCATCAATTTCCGAGATTGGAATGGAAATGTGATGAATCGTTTTTCCTTCAGCGCGTATAAAACCTATCTTGCCCTCACCGATGCAGAGGTAGGTCGATCTTGATCTTCCATAATTTCCAGCAAAGGTTGGAGACCATACGCAGTAAGGAAATGAATGGAATGATTGGGATATCACCAGGCGTGCGTTCTCATGCACATCACCCAGCGAATTCACGACTTCCGACCATGTCGCGATCGCCCCATCACGCAGCATGATGAGAACCTCTCAATTTTCGACGGAGTGATACAACGATGAACACTTTCATTTTCATTCTCCTGGTTGAGGCTCGCGTAGCGAATCCATTTCCAGGAGTCATTATCCGATGTTCGGCGCTTTAAGGCGGACTCCATCGCCAGAAAAAATGGTATTCCTTCTGAAAATTCGAGTCAACTAGGCTAGTTTCGCGCTATTCGGAATTCAAAAAAATGCGCGAAATTGTAGTTCCTCCTGTGCGATATAGTATGCCGCCATTGACTAAATCAACCGCTACGAATATGATTTCAGGAAGGTGATGGAGTTCACCGTATTCATTGTTCTACCTTTTCTTCCGGTAGGGCGGTGAAGCAACTGCCATGGTGGCTGATGACTCCTGATATGGATGAAATACGTCAGGAGCCGTTATGCAAACGATTTTTTTTATCGCCGCTCTATGGTTGGGCCTCGCTGTTATCGCCGCAATTCTAGCATATTACCTTAAAATCTCTATCGCACTCGTCGAAATCTGCGTCGGTATTGGCGCAGGTGCGATCGCTAATCGATTTTTCGGACATGGCTCACTCGGCAGTGATCAGGAATGGCTTCAGTTTCTAGCTTCGGTCGGTGCGATATTATTGACATTTCTCGCGGGCGCTGAACTTGATCCGAGCGTTATGAAGCGCAAGATGAAGGAAGTCTCCATAATTGGGGTCATTGGCTTCGCAGCACCGTTCATCGGCGCTACCGCGGTTGCATATTTCGTCTTCAAGTGGTCTTTTAGCGCGAGTATGCTCGCGGGCATCGCACTCTCGACCACTTCGGTCGCGGTTGTGTACGCGGTGATGATCGAAACCGGTCTCAATAAAACCGAATTGGGCAAGGGTATCCTTGGGGCGTGTTTTATCAATGATATCGGAACCGTAATCGCGCTCGGGCTTGCATTTTCTCCTTTCACCTACAAGACATTGATCTTTATTGCCGCAAGTGTCGTTACGATCTTCCTCGTCCCTTTGATCACGAAATTCATCACGCGCATGTACGGGAATAGAACTGCGGCGATCCGTACAAAATGGATCATCGCAGTGCTGCTCGGGCTTGGAGCGCTTGCGTACTGGGCAGGCAGCGAAGCGGTTTTGCCTGCGTATATCGTCGGGATAGTCCTTGCGGAGTTTGCCTCCATCGAGGAACAGTGGATACGGCGACTGAGGACACTCACTACGGGATTCTTGACTCCCTTCTACTTTATTCGAGCTGGTTCTTTTGTATCGCTGCCATCGCTTATTGCGGCGCCAGCGGTTTTTATTATGTTGATTCTCTCGAAAATTGGGTTCAAGATTTTCGGCCTCTATCCTGTAATCTCACGCTTCAGAAAGACACATGCGGAGCGCTGGTATTATACACTCATGATGTCGACGGGGCTTACATTCGGCACTATCTCCGCGATGTACGGATTGTCGCACGGTATCGTGAATGATGGTCAGTATTCAGCCCTCGTGGCGACGGTAATCGCAAGCGCTCTAGTGCCGACCTTCATCGCATCGAAATGGTTCAATCCTATGAAGAAACTGACTGCGAAGCATATGGCGGAAGCAACCCGCATCGCTGAGGGCAGCCTGTCTGATGAGTAGAACCTCTCCAAGAACTCTCATTTGATGAGTGCTGTCCCACTGACTATCGCAGATATGCGATGGAGTGGGGCGAAGCGACTGACCCTCTGCTTCAATCGATTGCATTGAGATAATGCGTCTCGCCTGATGAAAATTTAAATGAAATTGTTCGGAAATTGGCCGCCATCCCTCACCCCTTGCTTGACGATTAGCGGTTAATGATTCATAGTTGAGGCGATATTCAGCATCCAACCAGCGGAAAGGAGGAATTGTCATGAAAGACTCGGACGGCAGTCATAGTTGTCGCGTCAGCACCGAGCCCGAAGATCCATTCCCGCGACAATCCCCTGAACAGCTGGCACGCAGAAAGGCGCTCGATATCGCACGTTAAGAGTCCTGCCTCTCTCACCTCCAGCTGTCTCGGAACGCGGCAGTATTTTGAGGTGACCTATGACTTTTCTCCCCTTGCTTCGGCGTTTCGCCGCTAAGAAGACTGACTCAAAGAACGGCGCGGTTTCGAGCCTCGAAGAATCGCGCTTGATTCGCTTATGCACGATCCCCACTTCTGAGGCTTTTTCGGAGCTGAAGTCCGACCAGTCCGGTCTTTCCGAGAAAGAGGCAGACCATCGGCTATCCGAATATGGGAAAAACGAGCTCTCCCAATCACGACAGTTGAGTTTTTGGGCCGACATGCTCGAGCGATTCAAGAGCCCGCTCGTCATCCAATTGTTGCTGATCGCGGGTGTCTCCGGGCTCATTGGACAGTTTACATCGACGATTATCGTGAGCCTCATGATTGTTCTCAGTGTGGGGCTTTCCTACATCCTCGACAGCCGCTCGGCGCGAGAGGTGGAATCGCTCGGCAAGCGTGTGCAATCGCGAACCTACATACTTCGTGACGGAGCTGAAACCGAAACACGTATGTCGGAGGTTGTCCCGGGCGATATCGTGGTGCTTCAGGCTGGCGCGATTGTACCGGCCGATGTCCGTGTCATATTCGCGAAGGACTTTTTCGTCAGCGAGTCGGCGCTTACGGGCGAATCGATGCCAGTCGAGAAGACAGCATCGCCCCCTGCACAGCTTCCTCCGGCCGCGATCGAGCTCTCCAATGCATGCTTCATGGGCACCAGTGTTACGAGCGGCACCGCGCGGGCCCTCGTCATTACCACCGGCTCTAAGACTCTCTACGGAGCGATTTCCAAGAAACTAAGCGAACGCCGCGAGGAAACGAGCTTCGATCTAGGTGTCCGCTCGTTCACCTGGCTCATGATCAGGTTCATGCTCGTGATGGTAAGCGCGGTGTTCTTGATTGTTGGGCTCACGAAGGGCAACTGGCTCGAAGCGCTTCTCTTCGCGCTCTCGGTGGCGGTCGGCCTCACTCCCGAGATGCTCCCGATGATCGTCACGGTGAACCTGGCAAAGGGAGCGCTCGCGATGGCGAGGAAGAAGGTCATCGTCAAGAAGCTTCCTTCGATCCAGAATCTCGGTGCGATCGATCTCCTCTGCACCGACAAGACAGGTACCCTCACCCAAGACCGTGTCGTGCTGGAGCATCATGTTGATATCATCGGCAACATGAGCGACGAAGTCTTGAATTATGCGTATCTCAATAGCTACTTCCAGACAGGTCTCAAGAACCTGCTCGATCGCGCGGTAATCGAGCACACGGATCTCAATGTGGATGAGTGCAGGCTTGTCGACGAGCTTCCCTTCGACTTCCAGCGCAGGCGCATGTCGGTCGTCGTCGAGTATGAAGGCGACAACGTCCTGATCTGCAAGGGCGCGGTCGAGGAGATATACTCTTGCTGCACGCACTACCAAATAGATGAAGATATCTACCCGCTCATCGACATGATTCGCGCCGATCTCTTCGAGGAAGTCGAGAAGCTGAACCGCGAGGGATTCCGTGTGCTCGGCATCGCGTATCGAGAATTTCCGCGCACGAAGGCGACCTTTTCGGTACAGGACGAGAGTCAGCTCGTGCTGCTCGGTTACATCGCTTTCATGGATCCACCCAAGGAATCAGCCTCGGAAGCGATAAAACTGCTCTCGAAGACTGGCGTTGGCATCAAGGTACTCACCGGTGACAACGGCCTTGTTACCGAAAAGGTATGCCGCGACGTGGGTATTTCCTTCGCTTCATCGATTACCGGTAATGAGCTGGGCATGCTCGAAGGCGAAGCGTTTTCGGATAAGGTCCGCGAGTGCGATGTATTTGTCAAACTGACGCCGAGCCAGAAAGAGAGGATCGTAAAGGAATTGCGGCGCCAAGGGCACGTGGTCGGATTCATGGGCGACGGTATCAATGACGCGACCGCGCTCAAAGCTGCTGATGTCGGTATTTCGGTCGACTCCGCCGTTGATGTGGCGAAGGAGGCAGCCGACATCGTACTCCTCGAGAAGAGCCTCCTTGTGCTCGAAGAAGGCATCATGGAGGGGCGACGCATTTTCGCGAATATAATCAAGTACATCCGCATGGGCGCGAGCTCCAATTTCGGCAACATGTTCAGTGTGCTTGGCGCGAGCTATCTGCTTCCGTTCCTTCCTATGCAGCCTCTGCAGATTCTCACGAACAATTTATTGTACGACTTTTCGCAAACTGGTATTCCCATGGACAATGTCGACTCCGAACTCGTCACGCGCCCGGTACGGTGGGATATACGCAACATCAAGCGCTTCATGCTCTTCATCGGCCCGATTAGTTCGATCTTCGACTACGCGACGTTTGCCCTCATGTGGTTTTTCTTCGGTGCGCTTGCCTATCTCAACCCAAACCTCGCCTCATCCCAGAAAGATGCTCTGATGCGCCTTTTCCAGACTGGCTGGTTTGTCGAGTCGCTCCTCACTCAGACGCTCATTGTGCACATCATCCGAACGAGAAGAGTGCCCTTCTTCCAAAGCAGGGCCTCGGCACCGACGATGCTCACCACACTCGTTGTGATGGCCATAGGAGTATGGCTGCCATATTCACCGATAGCCTCGCTTTTGGGGCTTGTTCCTCTTCCCGGTATATATTGGCTATGGATCGCGGGATTTTTGCTTGCATACTCGGTTATCACACACCGCGTGAAACGCTGGTTCATACGGCGATTTGAAGGAGCTTGACCATGGATTCAATACTCGATGCATTGCAGGAAGGGCGACTCTTCGAGCTTCCGGAAAACGACAAGAATCATGCGCTGCAGTTTCTTGCGCACATCATAGAAGCTTTTCCCCAGATTCCTACGGATACTGACATCGTCGGCAATGTGATGGCGCGGGAAAAGTCAATGAATACCGCCTTAGGGCGCGGCTGGGCCTGTCCACACGCGCGTGTCGACTTTGAGGAAGACCTCATGTGCGTCATTGGCTGGAGCCCGACGGGTATCGATTATGGCGCTCCCGACGGCGTCAAGGTCTCAATCATCACGATGTATTTTGTCCCGTCGAACCAGCGCAACCATTACCTACGTGAAATATCGATCATGGCAAAAGTGCTCAAAGCGCTGCCTGAGAGCGACCGGCTTACCAGCATCCGCGAACTCAACGATGTACGGAATTATCTGTTGGATATGATTACCGCGAGCAAGGAAACTATCGGTCCCGACGCCCGTGCCCGCATGATCCGCTTGCAGTCGAAGTCCGCCATCGCCTCCCAGCCC
>JAKALZ010000083.1 GCA_021813065.1 bacterium | reverse complement strand
GTTTCGTGCTCGCGCTGCTCTGTCGCGACCTATCCTACTTCCTCGGCAACCCCATCATGGGCCAGGTGGGGCCAAGAATTTCTCAAGTTCCTCTGCCAGGACTCGAGAATATTCCCATTATTGGCTCGATTTTCTTCCGGCAGGATATCATGACCTATCTCTCTTTTATCGTGATTGTGCTCGCGTGGTTCTTCATCTTCAAAACAAGACCAGGCCTGACGCTGAGGGGCATCGGCGAGCGGCCGGCCGCCGCGTATATTCGAGGCGCGAGCGTCAACAAGCTTCGCTACATTTACGCCATGCTGGGAGGCGCCATCGCGGGGCTTGCGGGGCCGATCTACTCGCTCTCGGTGAAAGCCGGGTGGAAGGGAACTATTTCAGGGCTCGACGGCATTGGCTGGATCGTGCTCTCAATCACGATATTCGGCGGGTGGAAGCCGTTCCGTGCGGCCTTCGGAGCGTATCTCTTCGCGTTTCTGCAGTGGCTCGGCCTTGTGCTGCAGCCGAGCTTGCCGTCCGTGCCCTCGCAGGTGCTCCAGGTCGCGCCCTTCCCCCTCATGATCCTCACCCTGCTCTTCGTAAATATTGGAAGCGCGGAGTGGGTCGAACGCTCGCTGGCGCGATTGCCCGAGAATGTCCGCCGCGACATCGCGAAGGTGCTGCGCGCGATGAACGCGACACCGCCCGCAGCGCTTGGAGTACCGTTCGAGAAGGAATGAGAGGAGGAACCAATGACAGCCACGAAAGAATTGCTTGAGGAGATTGCCCAGCAAGAAAAAGAACTCGTCCTGGATCATTTCAACGAGGACGACGCCTGGGCGCTCGGCAACCTCATCGTTGAAGAGGCAAAAAACCGCCAGGCGCGGATCGCCATCGATATCAGACGGCCAGCTCAGATACTCTTCCACGCCGCACTAGATGGCGCCACGCCCGACAACGACGAGTGGATTCGCCGCAAGTCGAACGTGGTGTTCCGCTTCGGCAAAGCCTCGTTCGCCGTCGGAATCGGCCTCGCGCTCGCCGAGACCACCATCGACAAGAAATCCTACGTGAGCCCCATGGAGTTCAGCCCGCACGGCGGCGCATTCCCTATCAGAGTGAAAGGCTGCGGCATCGTTGCCTGTGCCACGGTCTCCGGACTGCCCCAGGAAGAGGACCATGCCCTCGTGACTTCCTGCCTTCGGAAATTCATCGATGCAATGAATTGATTTCCCAGTATGGCCACAGGTTTGCCAAATCCTGTGGCCACAAACCTAGAACGGCTTATCCGATGAATATCGTGATCGCGAACGGGAGAATTGGGATGAGCGCCATCAGTTTTCGTCGCTTTGGCCGTACATTCTTCGTATCCCACTCGTAGAGCGCGAGTGAAACGATCGCCGCCGCTACCGCGGAAAGCGCAAGGGCAAGAGCCGAAACCCACCATCCATCACTACCCCTAAACACACGCATCGCGTGCGTGGCAGGGAAAATTGCCGCGACGCGCGAGAGCGCCGACGGCAGCATGTCCGGCGGCGTCATGAGTCCACCCAGCACGATCGAGGGAATGTAGATGAGCTGCGCGAGCAGGGTCGCTGCCCTCGTGGTCTCCGCGACCACCGACACGAGCAGGCCAATGCCCGCCATGGCCCCCACAAGGCAGCACCATCCCAGCGCGAACCTGGCCCACTCCGTCGGCGCCCGGCCATCGAACACCAGTACACCTACGATAGCGATAATCGCGCTGACGAACACCATGTGTACCGCGTTCGCGAGCATGGGTGCGGCCATTCCAGCCCACGATGGCACGCCATTGATCCGATAACTCCTATAGAGGCCAGATTCGCGCGCGGCAACCATAGACGAGGGCATCGCGAGCAGATAGGAGCACAAAACCGCAAACACGATCATCGCGGGGATCATGGTTTCCTTGAAAAGCGGATTGATACCGCCCATGAGCGCCGCCATCAGTACGAAGAAGATCATGGGGAAGAGATAGTTCATCAACAGAAGGCTCTTCTCTCTCAGGCCCGCGCGGAATTCGAAAACCCAGTGACTGTAAAATGGATATGTCTTCATTATCTGCTCCTCACGATTTCGAGGAATCGCTCCTCGAGGCTCGGTCGCTCAACGCGCAGATCGACAATCTCGTCGCCCTTGCTTTCAATCCACACAAGGAGCTCTCGAACGAGTTTCCCGGGCTCAGGGCTGAGACAGAGCGCGTATTCCCCGTCGAATGTGAAGGAGACTCCGTCGAAGGAAGGCTGCTCGCGCACTACCGAACTATCTCTTGTAGATACCGCCACTTTCGTGAGCTTTGTGCCTCCCGCAGTGATTTCCCTCGGTGTACCCATCGCGGCCACGCGCCCTTCCACGATCACGATGACTCTGTCGGCAAGTTTCTCAGCTTCAGCCATATCGTGGGTCGCGAGGAGAATCGTTGTTCCCCGTTTTTTCAGCTCCGACATCAGCTCATGCAGTCTATCCCTCGTCTCCACATCGAGACCGGCGGTCGGCTCATCGAGCACGACAAGTTCCGGAGTGTGCTGGATCGCCAGCGCAAGCGCGAGTTTGCGCTGCTGGCCGATCGAGAGGCTGGATATCTGCGTATCCATTTTCCCCTCCAGACCTAAACCAGAAACAGTGCTGAAATCTGGCAGCATGCCTCGATACCGCGCGAAGAATTCTAGGGCTTCTTTCGGGGTCATGGCAGCCGGCAAGCCTTGCGACTGGAGCTGAACGCCGACTCTTCGCGCCAAGCGCACGGATTCGCGCGCAGGATCCATACCGAGGACCGCGATGGTCCCCTCGTCGGGACGTCGGAGCCCCTCGATGCACTCAAGCGTACTCGTCTTACCCGCGCCATTCGGCCCAAGAAGCGCAAGTATTTCGCCTTTTTGTACCTCAAATTCGATGCCTCGAACGGCCTGAACCTTACCGTAGCTCTTTTTGAAACCCGCTACTGAAACCGCGGGCATTCCTCCATCCTTCAAACCCGAACCGCCTTCCCTCATGCCTTCCCCTCCTGTGAATGAAACGCATAAAACGCCGCGCCCGCGGCATTGAGATGCCGGAGAATCTCCTCGTCGCTCATTTCGACCACTCCCGACGCGACCAGCTCCGCAAGCCCGTGCGTGAATATCCAGGAGCGGAAAAGAAAGTCTCCCTGCACGCTCTTCAGGATTGAATCGAGAATCCCTCCCATCTTCGGAGCGTCGTCGATGAGACGTTCCCGCCCAGCGCGCATCGATTCCTCGGGGCTTGGGGGGCGAGGCGAACCGTCCTCGGATAGCACAAAGTGGAAGAGCTTGGGCTCCTCGCGCGCAAAGGCGACATATCCCACCGCGAGATCGAGCGCCGGATTGCCCGTTCTTGGAATCCGCTGCGAAGTTTCGAGCATCTCGACCGCGCGGGCTTTCGTCAGAGTGCGCAGATCCTGCATCGACCCCGCGCCGGAGTAGATCGGCATTGTAGAGCAGCCAAGACGCCCCGCGATGCGTCGCGCACTGACCGCATCCCAGCCAGCCTCGCGAACGATCTGAATCGCCGCGCTCACAATATCGTTCACATCAATCGTCGCATGCGCACCCATACTCTATCCTTTCGAACAGGCCCGTTCGTGAAACGTAGGCCTTGCGTATATATAACACATGTTATAATAAATAACATGTGTTATATTGTCAAGCGATCATTTCGCTTTTTTTCAAGATTTTGGTGCGGTACGAGGTAACGCTTGAGGCGTGATCGGAAGATTCAATCGACAATCGCAAGATACCGGCGCATAAGAATGGCGCCTTTGCGATGGTTCAGTTCGTGTAGCCGACCTGCATGATGAAGAGAGGAAGCTCCTCCTTCTCAAGCCTTGCCGCGCTCGCCGCGCCGGAGGGGTTCAGCGTGTATTGAACGATCGACGCCATCTTCAGCGCGCTCGCCGCAAGTTCCATATTCTGCGCCGAGAACCCCGCCGTCGCGTGGGCCATCTGCAGAAATACCGCCGGCACGGATTTCAGGAAGGAGGGCGTAAGCTCGGTATTCACGGTAAAGAGAATCATAAAGGCGGCGTCGGGAATGGCGGCCTTCGATACCGCGGCCCTCGAATCTCCGGAGCTCATGAGTTTCAGGCTTTGGCTCTCCGGCAGATATTTCCAGGTGCCCTTGGAATCCAAGACGTAGATATTGATGTACGCGTTGTCGCCGGAGAATGAGATCGTCCTGTCCGCTTTGGTGGCGCTCGAAACCGCATCCGCGCCCCGCGACCCGAGTCCGGCCCACAGTATCGTCGAAAGATCCGCCTGCGAAACTGCCCTTTTTACGTACGATCTCGAGATCTGGCGATTCTGGATCGCGGTCAACACATCCACACCCGCCTTTTGCGCGGGTTTCGGCAGCGCGATTTCCTCGGCAAAAACGCTGAGCGAGAATACGGATAGGAAGATCGCGACAATAGAGAGTTTTTTCATGAATACCTCCATAGATAAATTTATATATAATATACCCACCATACCTGAGCGAGACAAACTCCGCGCCTGCGGTCACTTCAAATGATTCACAAAGAAATCGAAGGTGGCCTGCATCGCCGCGGCGGCGCCAGGGCTGCGATCGAGAAGATCGAAGGAGTGGAGGCCATTGTCGTGAGTGGACGGCGCGGGGTTCGCGACTAGATCCACTTCTTTATCTTGAAGTAGATCAATTCGGAAAGCACAACCGCGGCCATGAGTCCCAACGCGGCGGGATATCCCCAGGCCTGGGTGAGCTCAGGCATGTGCGCGAAGTTCATGCCGTAGACACCCGCGATAAAGGTAATCGGTATAAAAATCGCCGACAGTATGGTGAGGACCTTCATAACCCGCGACATGTTCGTATTGATTTGGCTCAGGTGGAGTTCGATGATCGATGAGGCGTGCTCGCGGTACGACTCGAGCGCCTCGATCGCCTGCACCGTGTTCTCGTACAGATCTCTAAGATAGGGAGAGAGCGAGGCGTCCATCTGGATCGACTCGCTCCGCGCGAGGGCTCCGATCGAGTCGCGTACAGGCCATATCACCCGCCTCATTCTCGCGAGTTCGCGCTTCAGTTCTTGGAGTCCATGGAGCAAGTCTCCTTCGTTTTCCGCTGGCACTCGGTCCTCAAAACCTTCGAGGCGATCGCCGAGATGCTCAAGCACCACAAAATAATAATCGACGATATTATCCACCAGCGCGTACAGAAGATAATCGGCGCTCATCCGGCGCAGACGCCCCGCACCCGCGATAATCCTATCGCGCACATCCTTGAAGCAATCGCCGGGGCGCTCCTGGAATGAGATGAGAATTTTTCCCTTTAGAATGAAACTCACCTGTTCGTACTCGAGCGAGCCATCTTCGTGCAGGGTGAGCATCTTGGTAATGAGAAAGAGATAGTCGTCAAAATTCTCGAGCTTTGGCCTGTGCTCGGTGTTCAGGATATCCTCGATCACCAGCGGATGAATGCTCATCATAGCGCAGAGCTTTTCTACTATCCCGCCCGAGAGACCATTGATGTTGATCCAGTTCACGATATTTGGGTCGATGAGGGCGAGAAGCTCGCTCACATCGCTCGGGATTTTCATCACTGCTGAGTTTTCATCATAGGAGTAGAGCGAGTAGGTCGCGAGGGTCGGTTCGACATCGCCAATGTAGTGAGCCGAGCCGGGTGGAAGCCCCGCGGTTTCCATAGAGACGCCGCTAAAGGGCAGCTTTGAAACGCGCCGACCTTTTCTTCGTCCATTTGCGGTTTTGCTCGTGGTATCACCGGGAGCAGCGCTCCGCCCGGCGTCTGAAACGCCCTTGTTATCGCCGCATGCACCTTGCTCTGTTGTAGGCTTCATGCGTTACAGACTAGCCCCGCGGAGCACGGGGAGCAAGTGCGCGCCCGGAAAACAGAACTATCAGGAGGCCGCACCCTCAGTGAATCACGCCCTTCTTGATGATCATGCAGCCATACGCGCCGTGTTCAGTGGTCGCGAGAATCGCGTAGGCTTGCTTCGCTTTCTCGTAAAACTCAAAGCGCTCGATCGTGCCGATGGCGGCGTCGCCGCGCGGATCATGAGTTCGCACTACCGCGCGGATGCGCTCTTGCACCTCGGGCACCGTGGGATCGCCCTTCACCACCTGCATGAGCGACACAGGCTCGGCGACGAAGGTATCCAGGGGAAAGAGGCTCAAGATCGCGTCGAGGAGCTCGGGGACGCCGTGCCCGTCGGCGCGGACGAGACGCTTCGCGTTACTCGCCGCCGGGTAGTTCGAGTCGCCGATCACGAGGTCGTCGCCGTGTCCCATCTCATCGAGAATCTTGAGCAGGTCCGGCGAAATGATTTCAGGAATTCCTTTCAGCATATACTCCCCCTCTCGTGGTTTTTCAATGCATCGAAACGCGGGCTAAGGACACATGCCGCGGATAGCTCATCGTGGACTGCGGCACGTCTGCCGCGATGCGCAGGGCAGACCGCGCCATGCGCTAATCCGCGAAGCGGCTTCACACCATGCTCTTGCGCACTGCCCTTCGTTCGGCCCTCCATGAGAGCGCTTTGTTGAAGACAAGCACGAGGATCAGCACGCCGCCCCAGATCACGTCCCGATAGAAATTCGAGATGTTGTTGAACATATTGAGCCCGGACGACAGGAACTGAAGGATGAGAATCGCCATCGTGACACCGGTGATCGTCCCGAATCCCCCGTTGGGATCGATGCCGCCCAGCACCGCGATGAGCACGCACTGCAGCGTGTAAGGCGCGCCGTAGTCGGCCTTCGCGGAGTTCGCGCGCGCCATCATGATGAGGCCCGCGATCGACGAGAGCAGCCCTGAAAGCATGTAGGTGCGGAGAATGATGGCGGTATTGTTGAGTCCCGCGTATCTGGCGGCGCGCGGATTCGTGCCTAGCATGAACATGTGCGTGCCAAAGCGTGTCTTGGACAGCATAAATCCTATGCCGAGCGCCACCACCGCGAACAGCACGAAGGAGATGGGCACGAAGTTGAAGAACTGCGTGTTGCCGATGCGCGAGTACAGAAGCGGCAATCCACTCTGCGGGCGTCCGTTCGTGATGCCGATCGCGATGCCGGTGAAAAGCTGCTGCGTTCCCAGCGTCGCGAGAATCGCGGGAATGTTGAAGCGTGAAATCAACAGCCCGGCGAAGGCGCCGCACGCAAGCCCCACCGCCAGCGAGAGAAGCACCGCGACGAAGAGGTGCGGAACAACCTGCGCCTGCGGCGCGCCTCGAGGCACCATTCCGATGAGGTACTTCGCCGCCACGATGGCGGAGAGGTTGGCCGTGCCCACCACGCCGAGGTCGATTCCTCCCGTGATCATCGTGAGGCTTATGCCGATTGCCATGATGCCGTACTCGGGGAACTGGCGCATCATCGAGTTGAAATCCGCCATCGTGGCGGACTG
>JAKALZ010000082.1 GCA_021813065.1 bacterium | reverse complement strand
ATAGACGGACTCATCGCCAATCCTGAGCTTGCCCGGGACCAGCAGAAGTATCGCGAGCTCATGAAAGAGCGGGCCCGCGCCTCCGAAATGATCGCCGCGTACGATGAGGCGCGAGGTATCGCGCGCTCAATCTACGAGACCGAGGAGCTTCTGCGCGAGGCAAGCGAAGAAGCGCTCCGCGAGCTCGCCGAGACGGAGTTAACTGAGCTACGCCAGCAGGCGGAGCGCGCGAACGCTACGCTCAAGGAACTCCTGATGCCTCGCGACCCCCTTGCCGACAAGGCGGTCATCATGGAAATACGCGCCGGTACGGGCGGCGAGGAGGCGGCGCTCTTCGCGGCCGATCTCTACCGCATGTACACGAGGTACGCCGACGGGCGGAAGTGGAAGCTCGAGGTTATGAGCATGAGCGAGACGGAGCTCGGCGGAATGAAGGAGATCATTTTTTCGATCGCCGGGGATGCCGCCTACGAACGCCTCAGGAGCGAGTCCGGCGTTCACAGGGTGCAGCGCGTGCCCGCCACCGAAAACTCAGGACGTATCCATACGAGCGCCGTAACGGTCGCCGTGCTCCCCGAAATGGAAGAGACCGAAATCGAGATCAAACCCGACGAGCTCCGCATCGATGTGATGCGTTCCTCCGGCCCCGGTGGCCAGAGCGTCAACACCACCGACTCCGCGGTGCGCATCACGCACCTTCCCACAGGCATCGTGGTCCACTGTCAGGACGAAAAGAGCCAGATCAAGAACAAGGCCAAGGCCATGCGCATTCTCCGGGCGCGACTCTTTGAGATCGAAGACCAGAAGCGTCAGGCCGAGCGATCGGCTGAGCGCCGCAGCCAGGTCGGTACTGGTGACCGTTCGGAACGTATCCGCACTTACAATTTTCCGCAGAACCGCCTCACCGATCATCGGATCAATCTCACCCTCTACAAACTCGATCTCATTATGGAGGGAGAGCTCGACGAACTTCTCGATGCCCTCGTGACCTGGCACCGCGAGCAGAGTATGGAGAGCATCGAGCGCGAGCCCGCATGACATATCGAGAGCAGCTCCGTGAAAGCGCGGCGCGCTTCACGACAAGCGACACACCATTTCTCGACGCGGTGCTCTTCTTGGCTGAGAGTCTCGGCGCGACAAAGGAGAAGGTTTTGGCGATGCTGCCAGAGCGCGCGGAGCATGTGCCTGAAGCTTTTTTTCGAATGGCGGAGAGGCGGCAGCGCGGCGAAAGCGTGGCGCACATCCTCGGGCGCAAGGAGTTCTACGGGCGCGAATTCTTGGTGAGCGGCGAGGTGCTTTCGCCGCGCCAGGATACGGAAGCGCTGGTTGAGGCTGCGCTGGAAGCGGGCGACGCGATTGCCGCGAGGGCGCTCTCTCGAGGCGTCGAGCCTGGCTCTGAGAGACGCGCGGCGCTCACCCATCGCGCTGAACCCGACGGAGAGCGGCCAGGCTTCCTTTATGTGCTCGACCTCTGCACGGGGAGCGGCGCGGTCGCGATCAGCATCGCCGCCGAGCGTCCTAAGTGGACCGTGACCGCGTCGGATATATCTCGCGTGGCGCTCGAACTCGCGAAAAGAAATGCCGCGCGTCTCGTGCCGGAAGCCCGGATCACTTTTCTTGCATCGGACCTCTTTGCCCACATCGAAGGAAAATTCGATATCATCTGCTCGAATCCACCTTATGTCCCGCGACAAGAAGCTGTCGCGCTCCTTGAGAGCGGTTGGACAGATCCTCTTATCGCGCTCGACGGGGGAGATGAGGGTTTGGACTTTATCCGCGAGATCATCGCGCGAAGTGCTGAATATTTATCCAAGGATGGTGTACTATTATTGGAAATGGATCCCTCACAGGTTGAGGAAGCCTCGACGCTTCTACGGATGCGCGGTTTTTGCGAAACACGGACCTGGAAGGACCTCGCGGGAAGAGTACGAGTGGTAGGTGCCCACTATGGATGAACACGCGCGGAATTTTCTCACCAAAGCGGAACATCGCTTCAATCCTGAGGAGATGGCGCTTCTTCTCGACGCGTTTGACTACGCGCAGCGAGTGCATGGTGAAAAGAAACGCGCTTCAGGCGAACCTGCCTTTTCCCACGACATCAGAGTCGCGGAAGTTTTGCTCGATATGGGCATGGACCTCGAATCTATTCTCGCGGGTCTCGTGCACGATACGAGTGGTGAGCGCAACTCCGGTTTCTCAACATCGTCTGGCGCGACGCCAGGCGAATCGGGTAACTTGGAATCGAGCGGTTCTCAGGCGGCCATTAGCGCCCACAAACCATCTACTCAAGGGCGCCGGCAGGAGCGAACGCGCAAGGAGAAAGAAGCGGGAACACTCAACTCGTTGCTCGCGGCGCCCGATCTGGCCATCGAGGAGCGCTATGGCGCGGATACCGCGAAGATCGTGGCTGGCGTCAACCGCCTCTCATCAGTGCGGGCCAAGAATAAGTCCGTTCACGCCGCGGAGACCATGCGCAAAATGCTCTTCGCGCTCACAAGCGACATCCGTGTCATTCTGGTGAAGCTTGCCGACAAGCTCGACAGCATGCGCACGCTAAAGTATCTTCCCGAGGGTCGACAGAAGGAAATCGCCACAGAGTGCATCGACATCTACGCCCCGCTCGCCGACAGGCTGGGTATATCATGGCTCAAGGATGAACTCGAAGATCTTTCCCTCAAGTCCCTCAACCGCGAGGTATTCGATCAAATAAAAGATATTGTGAATATCCGCAAAGACGCGCGCCAGGAGTTTCTGAAGAAAGTCAGCGAGCGCATTCTCTCTTCAGCGGCGAAAGAAGGCATCGAGGTCGAAATCAGCGCGCGCGCCAAGCACTTCTACTCGATCTACCAGAAAATGCGCAAACGCGGCAAGAGCGCGGAGGAGCTGTACGATCTTCTCGGCATCCGTATCATCTGCGGGAGCATCAACGAGTGCTACTCGCTTCTCGGCCTCGTGCACCGTCTCTGGAAACCTATCGATGGTCGCTTCAAAGACTACATCGCGATGCCGAAATCGAACGGCTATCAGAGCCTGCACACCACCGTGCTCGCCTATGGCGGCCAGCTCCTCGAAATTCAGATCCGCACGCGCGAGATGCATGTTGTCGCGGAGTACGGCATCGCGTCGCACTGGCTCTACAAGAAGGGCACGACCGCGGAGATGCCGCGCCTCGAAGACCTTCCCATCGTCACGAAACTCAAGCAGTGGAATCAGTTCATCGTGGAGGGCGACAGCTACCTCGAGGAGATCAAGCGCGAGTTCCTGCGCGACTCCATCTTTGTGTTCACTCCCAAGGGCGATGTCATAGAGCTGCCGGCCGGCGCTACCCCCATCGATTTCGCTTTCGCGATTCACTCCGACGTGGGCGCGCACTGCCTCGGCGCAAAGATCAACGGGGCCATCGCCTCACTCGATTCCGAGCTCCAAAACACGCAGATCGTCGACATCATCACTTCTCCGAACGCGAAGCCCAATCTGAACTGGCTCAAGATCGCCCACACGAGCAAGGCGCGCGGCAAGATTCGCCAGATGCTCGTGCAGACAGGCCAGGCTGTCGCGATCGACAAGCACATCGTCGTGGCCCGCAAGAGCGAAAAAAGCCAGCCAGAGGCCGGTCAGACCAAGGCCCACCCTCAAGACAGAGGGGCGATGGAAGCCCAGCGCGGCAAACCTGAGGAATTTCCTTCGGTTGTGGAATTTCGCAGTCTCAAACCGGGGCTTGTGTTGCGCAGCGAGAAGGCGGGCGTTTCCGTAGGCGGCATGCGCAACATGATGATCCGCATCGCGGGTTGCTGCAAACCCGTAACCGGGGACAAAATCATAGGGTATGTGTCGAGGGGCAGGGGAATCATCGTGCACCGCGAGGACTGCCGCTCCCTGGCATCGATCGCGGACTTCGAAGAGCGGCGGATCGATGTGAAGTGGGAAGAAGAGGCGATCAACACGACGGCCCGCTACCGCGTCACCACCAAAAAATCGGCGGACATTTTCTCGGAGATCGAAGCGACGATCAAAAAATGCTCAGGCCGCCTCAAAGAGGGCAAGCTCGGCGAGCGCGGCGATGGCAATCTTTCGGGATTCTTTATCCTCGAGGTGGATTCCCGCGAAGATCTGAAGCGCGTGGCGAAGGCGCTGCGCACGTTGCCGAGCATCGTCTCTATCGAAGAAGAGACGATGTAGCGCGTGTGACGTCGGCCGCGCGCAAGCCGACAGACGCGGACCTCGCGCAAGCCGACAGACACAGAGCGCGCCGCGCCTGCCCGCACTTTCGCGTCACAAAGCGCAGTGTCTATTCGCCGCTATCTCCACCAGAACGAGTTTTGCGGCCCCACTGTCTCGAACCCATATCCCGAGAAACTCTTTTTATACGACTCGTACAGGCTTGGATCGATCCGCACCATCACAACCTCGAGATTCTTCTGCACATAGGTATCGACAAGCTCAGAAATATCTTTCTGGCCGCTTCTCATGATGGAGTCGCTCTCCTGAAGCAAGAAAGAGGGAATCCCATATCCCCATAGGGCCGCCATGTGCTCAGCGGACAACATCGGATCGCCCGCGTCCGCCATTTTCTCTTCGAGGAGCGTGGTTCGGGCGGTCTGATATTGGGCGGCCGAAAAGTACGACGCGTTGACTTTCATCATGTACAGCTCCGTGCTCCGCACGAGCTCCTTGAAGGCAAAGGCAATATCCGCGGGACTTTTCCCCGCGGGTACAGTGAGGTCCGATTCAATGGAAAGCCACGAAGCGTTGCGCGAAGGTACGTACACAATCCTCACATTCTCAGGAGCAGTACCCTTAGGCAGGCCCTTCGCGACGGCGGTCTGGAATCGAGAGGTCGGATCGTCCGCCAGCGTTTCCAGCATAAGCGATGCCTGATACGCGTTCGTGCTTGATGGATCCGGGCCTCGGTAGCGGATTTCGACGCGCATCTGTCCGGAAGGAATGCTGCTGTCGGGGAAAACAAGGAATGTGGGCCGCGTAACCCCAGGTTTTGGGAGGATAGGAAGAGAAGAGGGCCAGGGATTTTGAGCCTTGGGCAATTGGCCGAAGCGTGCCTCGATGAGGGGCAAAAGCATTTCAGTATCGAAAGTGCCCGCGATAGCGAGGCACGCGTTGTTCGGTACGAGCCACTTCGCGTCAAGCGCCTTGAGCTGATTCACGTCGGCCTTTTCGAGTATGTAATCGGCGCCCAGGCTGTCGACACGGTAGGGCGCCCTTGAAAAGAGTTTTTTATTGATGGCCATGTTGGTCAATTGATCGCTGTCATTGAGCTCATTCTGAATGAGGGCGCGCGCCGACTGGCGTGCGAGTTCGATCCCGTCAGATTGCGCGAGATTGACATCCTTGCGCTCCCGCGAGAAGAGATACTGAATTGTATCGAGCGCGGTGATGAGGTTCTGTTTCTTTGTTGAGAAGCCAAACTCAAATCGATCGATACCAACGCCACCTTCAATCGCGCTTGGTTCAAGCACATCGATGGCTGACGCGGGTTCCGCGATTCCCGGTTTAGTGGCAGGGCCATTGAAGAGCACGTATTCCAAGAATGTAAAGAGCCCCGCGGTTTGAGGAGTCTGCGCATCCGCGCCCGCGCGGTATGCAAGCACGATGGCGATAGAGTCCTGACCTTCGATAGGATCGAGAAGAAGAGTCATTCCATTTTCGAGCGTTTTAATTTGAGGTTCGGCGTGGACGCTGAACGCGAAAACAATGCCAATAAGGAGCGCAATGGTGATTTTACTGCTGATATGAGTGCGTTTCACATTTCTTATAGTAGAAACGGAGGCAATTGTTGTCAATCTTGATCTGGAAGGTCTCCGTACTCATGCCCTAAAAGCCCGCGTCGCTCTCGATTTTCTGTAGGATCTTCGCCAAGGAGACGTTTGCGAGAATCCTCGAGCCACTGGAAAACCTCTTCGCGCGAAAAGTATATTTCCTGTTTTTGGGGATCGATGAAGAGTTTCCACGGTTCCATCTTCATTGCGGAAGCTATCTTGAGTATCGCTTTGCTCGAGGGGAAGTTCCTGCCTGTTTCGAGATTCGCGATGAATCCAGAGGAAAGATTCGCCCTGCGAGCGAGTTCTTCCTGGGAGATGCCCAAAATCGCTCGGCGGACGCGGAGGTTGGAGGAGAGACAATACCGCACATAATCCATTGCTTCCACAATAGCTTACAAACATGATCATAATATCGGCGATAGTGAGCGATATGCCTTCTATTGCGAAGTGTATCCTAAATTATACTCGCATTGCGTTCATATATGAGATAGAACCGGCGAGCTTGTCGCTATATATGCTTCGATTGACCGTGCCTCGGTGTTTCCCTACAATGGCTTCATGTTCGCACCTGATGTGTACGCGCGGAGAAGGGAGCGGTTTCTTGAGGCTCTTCATCGGCGAGGAATTGTGGCCGGTCACTTTCTTCTCCTGGGAAATAACAACGCTCCCCGAAATTATCCTTTAAACTGCTACAAGTTCAGGCAGGATTCTTCGTGGCTCTACCTCGTAGGACTCGCACTGCCGAATCTGGCGCTCAGTCTCGATATCGAGCTCGGTGAAACGGTGCTCTACGCCGATCCGGTGGACATAGATGACATCATTTGGACCGGAGAATTGCCCTCGCCCCTGGATCTCGCCGCACAGGCGGGGATCGAGCGGAGCGCCCCGCGCTCCGCGCTCCGCGCGCTCGTCGAGCGCGCCATCCGCGCGCACCGCGCGCTTTTTATTTTACCGCCGTATCGGGCTGAACATGCCGCGTATTTCGACGAGCTCCTGCGCGCCGAGACGAGCGCGCCAGCCGCCGCGCTCGCGCAAACCTCCGCGCTCGCGCGGCATGTCGATCCCCGCGTTATTCAAGCGCTCATCGAGCTGCGTGAAATTAAGGAAGCCGAAGAGATCACCGAAATCGAAAAAGCGGTAACGCTCACCGCCGCGATTCATCAGGATATTCTCCATGACCTTCGTCCAGGGTGGACGGAAAAGCGCGCCGCCGACTATGTGCTGTCGCGCGCCTCGGCTCGCGGCTGCGAGCTCAGCTTTTCAACCATCGCGACCTGCAGGGGCGAGGTGCTCCACAACGCGCCCACGGAGTATGTCGCCGGAGAGCACGATACGTTTCTGCTGGATGCGGGAGCGGAGGCTTCTTCCGGATACGCGGGAGATTTGACGACTTCATTTCCAGTAGGCAAGGGTTTTAGTCCGCGCTCAAGAGATATCTATATGGTGCTGCAGAGAGCCTTCGCGATCGCTACCGCGTCTCTCGCTCCTGGTGTGCGGTTCATTGATGTTCATACGAAAACAGCGATCGCGATCGCCGAGGGGCTCACTTCGTTGGGCATCATGAAGGGGGACCCGCGAGAAGCCGTCGAAGCAGGCGCGCACGCGCTCTTTTTTCCGCATGGGGTGGGGC
>JAKALZ010000081.1 GCA_021813065.1 bacterium | reverse complement strand
CGCAGATTCTCGACTGCGTTCTCGATGCCGAGGGCCATCATGAGGTTGTAGAGCTCTTCATTTTTATAGATTGCGGAGCGAGGCCGGTCGTACATATTCTCGGGTTTGCCCCGAAGGCTGAAAATGGCCTGCGTGTGCACGTCGCGTGTGCTCACCATGCTGCCCGCGGCGGAGAGCCCTTCAGTGATGAATATCGTCGAGCGTTCGCCGACGGCTCCCTCGCCGAGATGCGCCTTGCAGTCGCGCAGGTTAGGAATCTTGAGCTCGATGCGCTTCGCGGCCTCTTTGGCCTCTTTGCGCACGAGGTTCAGCTCGGTGCGCAGCTTCTCATTCGTGAGTATCTTCTCTTGGAGAATTTTTGCTGCCTGCGGGTTGCGGCGGAGTATCTCGTCGACTCCCTTCTTCACCTCTTGGAGAATCCAGGGCCTTATATCGCCATTGCCGAGCTTATTCTTCGTCTGGCTCTCGAAAATCGGATTCTTTATTCTGATGGCGATTGCCGCCGCAAGCCCTTCGCGCACATCTTCGCCCCGGTAGGAAGCCTGGAAAAACTCGTTGATCGCCTTGAGAAAGCCCTCTCTGAAGGCTGAGAGGTGGGTTCCTCCGTCGGAAGTGTGCTGTCCGTTTACAAAAGAAAAGTGTTCTTCGCCATATTCCTTGGTGTGGGTGAATGAGAATTCGATCCTATCTCCCCGGTACCAGCCAATGTCGTAGAGCGCGTTGCCACCGAGCTCCGAGGAGAGGAGGTCAAAGAGGCCCTTCTCGGAGCGAAATTCAGCTCCGTTGAGTGTGAGCGTGAGCCCCGGATTCAGAAATGCGTAGTTCCAGAGTCGCTTTTCGATAAATTCAAAAACAAAGCTGTAGTCGCCAAAAATCTCTTCGTCAGGAACGAATTCGACGAGCGTGCCATTCTTTTCGCGTGTCCCGCTTTCGCGCGAATCGACCAGAATGCCGCGCGCGAACCTCGCCTCAAAGAGTTTGCCATCGCGGTAGGAGACAACGCGGAACTCCTTCGAGAGCGCGTTGACCGCCTTCGTGCCGACGCCATTGAGGCCCACAGAAAATTGAAATACGTCATCGTCGTACTTAGCGCCGGTGTTGATCACCGACACGCACTCCACAACCTTACCCAGCGGTATGCCGCGCCCGTAGTCGCGTACCTTCACTTTTTTATCGGCGAGGTTGATCGCGATCTGCGTGCCCGCTCCCATGATGAATTCGTCGATAGAGTTGTCGATAACTTCTTTTAGGAGGATGTAGATGCCGTCGTCGGGGCTCGATCCATCGCCGAGCCGACCAATATACATTCCCGTTCTGAGCCGAATATGCTCGAGTGAAGAGAGTGTTTTGATTTTTGATTCATCGTACGCAGGTTTCGTGGCCACGGATCACATTGTAGCACGCGGCGCGTTTTTAGGGTACAGAGTCGGCGCTTTTCCTGTGCTATACTTGCGGCATGTCCATCATTTTTATCGCGCCGGACAATCGGATCGAAACTACTGTGAGACAGCTCTCGACTTCGACCGAAGAGAAAATCGTCGTCGAGCAGGGGCTTTTGGAATCCGCGATTCCTGTCGCCCAGCGGCACTTGGACGAAGCCGAAGTGTTGGTGAGCCGCGGTGGCACCGTGCTGGTGCTACGCGAGATGGGGTCGGGAATACCGATCGTCGAAATGCAGGTAACGGCGCGGGATCTCGCGATCGCTCTAGAAAAGGCACGCCGTCTCATCCGTAAGGATACCTTCAGAATCGGCGTTGTTTCCTTTCCCAACATGATCCAGCAGCTCAAGGATTTCCTGCCGTTTCTCAACCTCGATATCACCTGCTACGAACTCTCCATCGGTGAAAATGTCGAAGACAAAATGCGCGTCGCCATGGCCGAAGGCATGGATGTGCTTTTGGGTGGCGTCACAACCTATTCACTTGCTCGTAAAAATGGGCTGCCCGTCGTGCTCATAGAGTCAGGCGAGACTTCGGTGAAATACGCGCTGGATGAGGCGAATCGAATTGTTGCTGCCCAGCGTCTCAACAGGCGGCGTGCCGAGGAGCTCAGGATCATCACCGAGAGCATCAGCGAGGCAGTGATCGCCGTCGATGAGCGGGGAACGATCTCACGCATGAACGGCGCGGCGAAGAGTCTGCTCCGCGCGCACATTCATGGTCGGGAAGGTGGCGACCTCGCGCTTCCCGAGACCCTCAAAGAGATGCTCACGCAGGGGCGCGAAGCGCGAAAAATACTCCAGTTCGGCGACACGCGTGTCTTGGTGAATGTACAGCCTGTCGCGGTGAAGGGTGCTACCGCGAGCTCGGTCGCCACGCTCCAGGATGTAAGCCACATTCAGGCCATGGAAGAGGAAATTCGCCGCGAAATGTACCTCAAGGGCTACACCGCGAAGTTCAATTTTGCCGATATTGTCGCGCGCGACGAATTAACCCTGCGCACAGTGTCGCTCGCGAAGCGATTCGCTGGTACGAACGCATCAATTCTCATTCAAGGCGAATCAGGCGTGGGCAAAGAAGTGTTCGCGCAGAGTATCCACAACGCGAGCGACCGCAGGCTGCGCCCCTTTATCGCTATGAACTGCGCCGCGATTCCCGAAACTCTTATCGAGAGCGAACTCTTCGGCTATGTGGACGGCGCCTTTACGGGCGCGCGAAAGAAAGGCAAGCCAGGCATATTTGAGCTCGCCCACGGCGGCACTATATTTCTGGACGAGATCTCGGAGATGCCCTTTCATCTGCAGGCGCGCCTCTTGCGCGTGCTCCAGGAGCACGAGGTGATGCGCCTCGGCGATGACAAGATCTTGCCTATCGATGTGCGTATTATTGCGGCCACCAATCGCAATCTTGAGAAGCTGACCAATGAGGGGAGCTTCAGGATCGACCTGTATTGGCGCCTCAATGTGCTCAATCTCTTCATTCCTCCTCTCCGAGAACGTCGAGAGGATGTGCTTCCTCTTATCGACCGCATGCTCTCGGAAACCGAAAGCTGCGCTTCCAAGCTCTCCATTTCCGCTCAGTGCGGAAGCTACCTTGAATCGTACAGCTGGCCTGGAAACGTGCGGGAACTCAAGAATTTTTGCGAGCGGGTATCGGCAATCTGCGATCAGGATGAACTCGACACCGCGTTCGCCACGACGCTCCTGCGCGCGGGAAACGCGGAACATTCGGATGTCTTGACGAGCCGCGATTCATTTGGGCTAAATCCCATAGACACATCCCCTATTGAGGAGATTGTACCGATTGGCATCCTCGATGATCCGAAGCGATTGCGCGATTTCGTACGCGCGAAGGGTAGTGTCCAGGAAGCCGCGAAAAAATTGGGAATCCATAGAACGACCCTCTGGCGCCGTTTGAAAACCTGAGAATATTACGCGAAATTCCGCCCCGCGCTCCCCGGCGCGCATATATCGCAACCGATGCGGTGTTGCGCAAAGTGGCAATAACGTTGCAAATTGCAACACACTCTTGTGAAAGTATGCTCTTTCTTTCGAAGCGTATATGCGGGCACGTGATTAGCAGAGCTCCTTTATTTTCATTCGATTCAAGAATAAGTTCGCGAGGCCTAGACTTCTTTGTGGTATTTGACTTGAAATATTATGTTTTGGCACAGGTTTTGCATAAAATCTTTTATGCACGCAATCGAAAAAATCCTTGCCCAGGCATCGGGCAAGCCCTCGGTCACCGCGGGAGAAATTGTCACCGCGGAAGTTGACGTAGGAGAGGTCAACGATCTCTACCTCCAAGTCGTGAAATCGTTCTATGAACTCGGCGGAACGAGCGTCGCGCACCCCGAGCGGACAACCTTTGTCTTCGATCACTACTCGCCAGCGCCCACCATCAAGGCTGCCGACAATCACAAGCAGATGCGCGAATTCTGCGCAAAGATGGGTATCAAGGCGCTCTTCGATATCGGAAAGGGAGTATGCCACCAGGTATTGATCGAGCATGGCTATGTCGCGCCCGGATCGCTTGTTGTCGAGACGGATTCCCACACGACCACGCTCGGCGCCCTCGGAGCTTTTGGCACCGGCGTAGGCGCCACCGACATGGCCCTCATTCTCCGCAATGGTTCTCTCTGGTTCAGAGTGCCTGAGGTGATGCGCATAATCTTCGACGGTGACCTGAAACCCGGCGTCATGGCGAAGGACTTGATTCTCCATGTCATCGGCGTTTTAAAGCAGGACGCGGCAATCTATAAATGTGTGGAGTTTTCCGGATCGACGGTCAGCGCGCTTTCTGTGGAGGAACGCCTCGTGCTCTGCAACATGAGCGTCGAGATGGGAGCCAAGTGCGCGTACATTCAACCTGACCAGAAAACCTGGGAGTACCTCGCGAGATACGGTGTTACCCGCGCAGTGCGCGAGGTCTCGACCGACCCTGACTATCGCTACTCTGAGGAGCATCGCTTCGACGCGAGCGCCATCGAACCCAGCGCGGCCCTCCCCGGGAGCGTCGACAATCTCGCGCTTGTGAAGGATCAGCGAGGCACGCATATCGACCAGATATTCATCGGAACCTGCACTGGCGGAAGGCTTAACGACCTCAGAACCGCGGCGGACATCCTCAAAGGGAAAAAAGTTGCCGAAGGCACACGGCTCGTCATCATCCCCGCGTCCGAGGTGATCTTTAAAGAAGCGCTTGCGTACGGGTATGTCCAAACCCTGACAGAGTCGGGCGCGGTGTTCTCCACACCCGGCTGCGGCCCATGTCTCGGCGCGCATGAGGGCATTATCGCGAGCGGCGAAGTCTGCCTCACTACCTCATCGCGCAATTTTCCCGGCCGCATGGGCAGCACCGACGGCAGAATCTATGTCGTCTCGCCCGCGACCGCCGCGGCCTCGGCGATTTCTGGAACGATCACCGATCCGAGATCGCTCTCGAATAATTAGGAGGGATCCACACTAATGAACACGATTCACGGTTGTATCTACACATTCGGAAACAATATCGACACAGATCAGATTTATCCGGGCAGATATCTCGAACTCACGGAGCACGCCGAGATAGGCCAGCACGCGATGGAGGGAGCGGATCCTACCTTCCACACCCGTTTTGCCAAAGGCGGGGTAATCGTCGCGGGGACGAATTTTGGCTGCGGCTCGAGCAGAGAGCACGCGGTGATCACGCTGAAAAACGCGGGCGTGGCGGCAGTCGTCGCCAAATCCTTTGCGCGCATTTTTTACCGAAACTGCATAAATCTCGCGTTGCCCGCCATTATGATTCCCGAACTCGATGAATATAGGCTTGCCGACGGAGATGATATTGATATAAATCTATTCAAAGGGATAATTAAATCGAAAGGTGTTTCGCATAACTTTCCACCGCTTCCTGGAAATATTCTCGAATTAATTGAGAAAGGTGGGGTATTTGCGCTTTACAAATCGTAAAATTGGAACAAATAATCATATATAGGTGAACGAGCCGCTCCCTTATGGGAAGGCATTTTTTCAAGGAGGCTTTTCATGAAAACGGTCAAACGCCTGGCTGTGGTTCTCATTGTCGCACTCGTATGCGTTGGTTCCGCGTTCGCGCAATTCCCGCAGAAACCGCTCAACTACATCATTCCCTTCAATCCGGGCGGGGAATCGGACATTTTTGCGCGGGCGCAGCAGCCCTTGCTCGAGAAAATCCTCGGTCAGAAAGTAATGGTTTCGTACAAGATTGGTGGTGGTGGCGCGGTCGGCTGGGCCGAACTTGTGAGGACAAAACCGGACGGCTACAACTTCATGGGCTACAATCTTCCCCACATTATTCTTCAACCGCTTACGCTCAGCAACGCTGGCTACAAAACAAACGAGATCATACCTGTGTACACCTTCATGTCCACGCCGAATATCCTCGCGGTGAGCGCCACGAGTCCGTTCAAAACCTTGGATGACTTCATAAAATACGCAAAGGCCAATCCTGGCGCGGTAATCGTCGGCGGCAGCGCGAGCGCGTCGGCCAACGAGATCGGGCTGGTGTTGCTTAATAAGCTCGCGGGAATCAAAACCACGTACATTCCATTTACCGGATCCGCGGACGCGATTCCAGCGCTTCTCGGCGGACACGTGTCCGCCCTCATGACCTACACGACCATGGGCAATCAATACGAGGGCCAGGTTCGGATTCTCGCCGTTGCCAGCGAAAAGAGAGTATCGTCGCTCTCCAATATCCCAACTTTCAGAGAGCTCGGTTACGACCTCGTTGAGGGCGCCTACCGTGGTGCCGCGGTTCCTCCGAACACTCCCGAGAGCGTGATCAATGTGCTTGCGCAAGCGTTCGAGAAGATCAATCGCGATGCGGAGTTTGCGAAGAAGATGGAAGCAAACGGCTTTAAGCTTGAGTTCTATGGTCCCAAAGAGAGCGCGCAGCTCGTTGCCGACAAGGTTAAAGTGTATACCCCTCTCGCCAGTGAGCTTGGTAAATAGCATAAGTGTAGTAATTTAAAACCGGGCGCTCGAGATACATTTACGGGCGCCCAATTTTCTTCGCAATGATTTACCTCGAAGGATAGCGTATATGACGTTAGATATATTATTGCAGTCGTTCGGAGCGATTTTTACTCTCCAGAACCTCTTCTATATGTTGATCGCGATTGTGCTTGGCATCATGGCGGGCGCGCTTCCGGGTTTTACCGCCACAATGGCTGTCGCGCTCATGGTACCATTTACCTTCACAATGTCGCCAGCTTCTGGGCTCATCACAATCGGGGCGCTCTACTGCGCCACAATTTATGGTGGAAGCTTCTCGGCGATATTGATCAATACTCCGGGAACTCCCTCATCGATCGGAACCTGTTTTGATGGCTACCCCATGGCAAAGAAGGGCAGGGGAATGGAGGCTATCTACACCGCGTCGATCGGATCGGGAGTGGGCGGCGTGCTCGGCAGTTTCGGTCTGCTCTTCTTCGCGATGCCGCTCGCGCAGGCGGCGCTCAAGTTTGGGCCGCCGGAATTCTTCTGGGTAGCCATTTTCGGACTCACGATCATATCGAGCATCTCTGAAGGCTCTCTATTGAAGGGCATTATCGCGGGATTCTTGGGAATCTTGATCAGTATGATAGGAACCGCGCCTGTGGGCGGCGACATGCGATTCGATTTCGGTCTGGTTTCCTTCCAAGGCGGCGTCGAGGTTGTTTCGGTACTCATCGGATTCTTCTGCATTCCCGAAATTTTCAGAATGGCGCTCGATCCCTCTGCGGGATACGCTGAGGAAAAATCGACGCTCTATGAAAAGGGGTCATTCAAGCGCGCCTTCAATCACGTGTTCGGACATCCCCTCGCGACATTGCGAGCATCCATTATCGGCCTAATAGTCGGTATCCTCCCCGGAGCGGGCGGAAATATCGCGAACCTCATCGCGTACAACGAGGCGAAACGCGCCTCGAAGCATCCCGAGGCATTCGGAACTGGCGAACAGCAGGGT
>JAKALZ010000080.1 GCA_021813065.1 bacterium | reverse complement strand
AAATAAAGAATTGAGTCGCGCTATACTAGCGCGGAACAAGGTTGAGTGTAAAGACTGAAGTGATTTTAGCTCATGGGACAAAGCGATGCGCTGAGTCACCGCGGGCCACGCCGATTCTTCTAAGATAAAAACTCATCAAAGGGAAAGAGCGTCACCTCGTTGATGCGCTTTTTGCCAAGCAAGACCATCATAAGGCGCTCAAAGCCGATCGCTACCCCCGAACAGGGCGGAAAATGCTCGAAGACTGACGCATAACCGCGATCCACCGCGTGCGGCACAAGCGCTTCAGCTTTTTTCGCTGATTGCGAATCGAAGTAGTCGCGCACCGCGCGGGGGTCGGCCATCTCGGTAAAGCAGTTGGCAATCTCGATGCCGTCGGTGTAGAGCTCCCAGCGCTCCTTGTAGGCCGTGCCAAGTATGTCCGCCGCGAGGCACTCCACACCTGCCGGATACTGGTCCAGCACGAGCGGCCGATCCCTAGGGAGCGCGGGCTCGACGAGACTTAAAAAAAGAATATTGAAGGCGTCTTCCCATACCGCGTTTTTAGGTACCATCAGCCCGCGCTCGCGGCAGGCGGCGCGCATGGCCTCGGGCTCCGCGAGGCTGTCGAGATTGGCGTTCGCGTACTCATGCCAGGCCTCGGCCATGCTCATCACTCTGAAGGGAGGACGCGCCCGCTTTGGCGTGTCGGCCAGGGCGAGCGCGTCGAAGAGCTCTTCGGTGAGGCGGATATTGTCTTTCCGCGAGCTATTGACGCCGTAGTACTCGAGCATCGTGAATTCGGGGCTGTGGATAGGCGAGACAGACTCGGCGTTTCGCCAAGCCTTGCAGAGCTGAAAAACGCTTTGACCCGTCTGGGCGATGACGCGTTTCATCCATATCTCTGGCGAGGGGATGAGGTATAGAGGTCGCCGAGGTGCCCTAGGGTGGACATACTCAGTGGCGAACACCTCAAGGCAGGATTCCGGGATGAGAGAGGGAGCGAGCGCGGGGGTGTCGGTTTCGAGGTAGCCGCGCGCGAGGAAAAATTCGCGGATGAGGCTGACCATGCGCGAACGGGCGCGCATCATTTCAGGATTCATAGAGCTATGAGTATAGCGCCGTATCGGCGTTTTATGAACGGGCGCCTGTGCCGCGCGCGCTTGCGCTCGACGCGGCTCTCGATGCGTTGCGCTTGAGCGCCGCGATCGATATCCACCGCTGATCGAGGGTTGAATCTTTCAGGGCGAACCGAAGCATGTTCGCATCCATCTCCGCGAGCGCCGCCGCGTCGAAACTGCCGCCAATTCTTCCTCTCTGAACATACGCGAAAGGATCAGGCACAAAGTGCGGGCAGGCCTCCAGACAGATATCGCAGCCGTAGAGTTGATCGCTCCACGCGCGGTCGATGATCTCAGGCAGAACACCATCGATCGACGTGTAGTGTTGTATACATTTAGCGCGCGCGAAAGAAAAAAAGGCATTGGGTAAAGGCGCGGACGCGTCCGCTCCGGTGAGCGCTCTTGAGAGCGCTCCTGTCGGGCACGCTTCTACGCAGCGCGCGCAGGACGCGCAGAGCTCGAGCACCGCGCGCGGCGGGTGCCTCGGAGCGCAGGCGGCGCGCGGCACATCAAAGGGAAGAAACATGAGGCCGAGCACCACCGCGCTTGACCACCGAGGCGCGCGCGCGGAATCTCTCGCATCCTCAAGCTCGGATATGCGACTCCGCTCCGCGATGAGCAGGCTATTGCGGCCGATGGTTCCGAGCCCGGCCGCGACGCTGAGGGCCTTTTCAGGAAAGCGCGAGTTCGCGAAGCGGTGCCAACGCTTCGCGGGCATTCGAGGCAGGCCTTCTGCGAGCATATCTTGGGCGGTTTCTGCGGCGCCGGTCGCGAGCCTATCGAGGAGTTCGCGGTACCAATTGCCCCGCGCGAATCGCCCTACCCTGGCGACAGGATTTCCTGGAATGGGCGCGGATAAATGCGCGTTTTCCCGTCGCTGCCGCTCCGAATCGGGCTCTACATCGGGAGCGTAGCGGAGTGCGACCATGAGCATGGCGCCCTGCTCGTCGAGCGCATACCGCGCACGGAGCGCATCGATGGCGACGCCGCCCGAAACGTCCGTTGCTGTCGCGGTGGTAGAGCTGCCACCCTCGCGCTGCGCGGGGAGTCGCGCGCGGAGTACCGCAATCCACTCTTCCCGCGAAAGCAGCGCATACGAGAAAAAGCCCAGCTCTGCCGCATGCGAAAGGAGCCGGCGCGCGATCCGCGCGCCGGCTCCTTCGTCGAGTTCAAGATACTTCGATTCGTAGGCGCTCATCGCTCAGGGTAGAGGGAAGCGCGCGGTGAGTACGAGGACTTCGCGCTTCACGCGAGCGAGCGCCTGGGGGTCGCCTTTGGATTTGAGCACATCCATGATGAAGGTCGCGATCTTCTCCATCTCCGAGGGTCCCATGCCGCGCGTCGTTACCGCTGGTGTGCCCACACGCACGCCGCTCGTCACGAAGGGGCTCTTCTTGTCGAAGGGGATGCCGTTCTTGTTGACCGTGATATTCGCTTCGTCGAGCCACTTTTCCGCGTCGCGTCCAGTGATGTCGAGGGGGGTGAGGTCGACGAGCATGAGGTGGTTGTCGGTGCCGCCAGACACGATGCGCGCGCCTCCCGAGGTGAGCGCCGAGGCCATTACCTTCGCGTTGGCGAGCACCCTGTCGATGTATTCCGCAAAGCCGGGCTCGAGCGCTTCCTTGAAGGCGACAGCCTTGCCCGCGATCACGTGCATGAGCGGTCCGCCCTGGATTCCCGGCATGATCATGCTGTCGATCACCTCGGACCACTTGCGCGGCGCGTCGCCCTTCGGCGTCATGATGCCGCGATTGTTCGCTTTGTCACGCCCCACGAAGATCATGCCGCCGCGCGGACCGCGCAGGGTTTTATGGGTCGTCGTAGTGGTAAAATCCGCGACGGGAATTGGGCTCGGATGCCGTCCGACCGCGACGATGCCCGCGATGTGTGCCATGTCGACCATAAGATACGCGCCCACCTCGTCCGCGATTTTTCGGAACGCCTCGAAATCGATGATGCGAGAGTAGGCGCTCGCGCCCGCGATAATGATCTTCGGCCTGTGCTCGCGCGCCAGCGCGGCAACTTGATCGTAGTCGATGGTCTCAGTATCGGGATTCACTCCGTAACTCACTACTTTGTAAAATTTTCCTGAGAAGGAGACTGGAGCGCCGTGCGTCAGGTGTCCTCCATGCGCAAGGCTCATGCCCATGATGGTGTCGCCTGGATTCAGCGTGGCAAAGAGCACGCCCATGTTCGCTTGGCTGCCTGAGTGGGGCTGAACGTTCGCGTGATCCGATCCAAAGAGTTTTTTCGCGCGGTCGCGCGCGAGATTTTCGGCAATATCCACAAATTCGCATCCGCCATAGTACCGCTTGCCGGGATATCCCTCGGCATACTTGTTGGTAAGCTCGGAGCCGACAGCTTCCATCACCGCTCTAGACGTGTAATTCTCGCTCGCGATGAGCTCGAGCTTGTCGCGCTGCCGGGCGCGCTCCGCCTCCATCGCCGCGAAGAGTTCTGGATCCAAGGATTGAATGTACGACATATCTCCTCCCTACGTCATTCTAGCACAGAGACCATCGTTATTACTACAAATGACCGTCTCGCGCGACCGAGCCTTTCCTGGTTATGGCGTTGACGTGGATTGCGGCATGGGTGGCTCTTCGCGTCTCGGTCCGCTCCAGATCGAGGAATAGGTGACTCCATAGGCAACTTCATCGTAATCGAAGAGCGACCAGGGGATGCTCGACTTTTTCACCGCCCCAGGCTGAACCGGAGGAAGCGCGTGGTAACCCGATGCCATCTCGATGTGGCGGTCGTCGATTCCTCGATAGTAGCCGAGTCGGTCGGAAAACCCTCCCGAGAATCCTTGCGGGCCTTGGCCTGTCGCCAGCGCGGGATCAAAGGGAATCCATCCAATGCCGAGCAAAAAATACACTGCCCAATAGTGCGGGATAAGCGACGAGCCCGCCCCTGCCAAAAAGCCGGATACTGGAGCACAGGGAATGCCGAGAGCGCGCAGAACGGCGCAATCCAGCACGACGAGTGCCCGCATATCGCCCGTTTTCGAACTCAGCGCGGCGCGTGGATCACCCGCGACGCTCGTATGAGCGACACTCGTTTGAGCGACGCTCGCCTGTTGACCCGCCACCTCGGGTTGCGGCGCGATTGAGGAACGCGCCAAAGGCGAAGCCTGTTTTGTCCCTGTGGACGCGCTCACCTTAAAATTCGAAAACACCCACTGCGAAGCGAGCGCGATCTGCCGAAATGTGTTCTTGTCCTTTTTGCGAATCGCGGCAGCCGCGGCGATGATCTGAGGATCGCTCGAGGGCACAAGGGCATCCGCGCTGAGGAAGGGCACTAAGAAGCGCGGAGGCGTCGTACCAAGAGACTGCATCGAGCCTGTCGCGATATCGGCCTTTAATTCAGATACATCGATCGCATATCTCCGCGCGATTTCAACCGAACGAGCGCCGAGTTGCGCTGGCGCGAACTTGAATTCCTGCCATAGGTCCGAACTCGCGCTGAGCTGTTCTGATCCCCGCTGAATTTCGATCGAAACACTCTGCTGTCTTGACGAGACAGGTATCGGCATGAAGATCGAGAGACTTCCTTCCGGCGCGACACTGCCGACTCGCAGGTCTACCGAATCGACAAGCGTATACGACGCCGCGTCGCCACTCTGGAGCCGGCCTGACGCGCGCGAGAGTGATACAGGATAGGTGTTGGAGCTGCCGCTCTTCGTCCGAACGAAGATGTATCCATTCTCCGTGCCGCTGGGGACCCTTACATCGATGGAGGCATCGCTCCAGCGCTCAACGAGAAGGTCTCCCGATCCAACTCGGATAAAATTGGCCGGATCCTCGGTGTCGAGGGCTGAGATCGATGGCACCTTCGAGAAGTAGAGCGCCGAGTTCGGATCGGGATCGCCGAAGTGCGCTCCTCGAAGCGCGATCAATTTTCCGATCTGCACACCAGAAGAAGGAACCGCGCTCGCGATATTCGGATGGAACTCGAGCGCCTCGCGCGGCGTCGCGGCGAGAGGCACTCTCGACATATCGGCGATCATGAGTGGATTCGATACGAGTCCCGATGCCGTCCGCACCTGTACTCCAGCCTGATCGATGTCGTTTGGCATCCTGAATGAAATGAAATCGGGACTCCACACCTGGATTAAGCGTTCTTGAAGCGGAATACCATCGAAGAGCAGCGCTCCTGGCGAGCGTCCAAAGTTGCGGCCAAGCACCGAAACAACATCGTCGGGCGAAGGCGTCGGAGGGTCGATCGCGGTCAATTCAGGGGTAAAGAGCGCGAGCAAGAGAAGGGCACCGCCTGCGAGAATCAGAATCGCGAGCATCCCCGCGACGAGCATCGGCCGCCATTTCATCGATCACTTCTGGTTTATAAGAATCTCGATTACCGCGGGTGAGCCCTGCTTCGCGTCTCCTCCCATAGGGTAATAGTAAAACACCGAGCCGAGAGTAATCCGGATGGTATGCACCGAAGTATTGAGTTGAATGGAATTGTCGGCGCTTCGCGCATACACCTGGTTCTGCACGAGCAACGTGAGCGTCTTTTTCACGAATTCTACTGGCATGAAGATAATCATCGCGATGAGCTGATCGCCCTGAATCTTTATGCCGAGCGATGCCGCGAGGCTTACCTCGCGCACGATCGGATCATTCCAGGCCGGAGCGCTCTCCTTCGCGGTGGAAGAAGAAGATGACGACTTCGAGTCTTGCGTGTGCTGTGAGGCGGATTGAATCGCCCCAACCATCGCGGGAGTGAGCATAAACGCGGTGCGAAGCTGAAATTGAAACGTAGGGACATTGGAAGGCGCCACCGAACCCTGAGCCTTCTGTCCCTCTGGCGTCGTTGTCGCGGAGGGGGCGGGTTGCGCTTGAGCGGAGGCCCACACTGCGGCGACAAGCAAGAACGCCCAGAGCGCCAGGTCCTTTCGCCTCATTTAACCTCTCCCTGCGCGGGAATCGCGGTGATGGTCGGCTTTTGGTCAACAGTGTTGAAAATAACGTACACGGGAGCGGTGTTCGCGGCGGGCTGCGGCATGTGTACCGGCGCCTGGATGGTGACAAATTGGGAAGGATCGGTCTGAGAGAGTGTCGAAACGAGGCTCTCGATATTCGAGTTTCCCGATGCCGGCAATTTTGTGCTCAGCGCGAGCGCTGAGCCGACACGAGCTCGAAAACCGAAGAGACCGAGCCCAAGCCCCGCGAAAAACACAAACAGCAGCAACGACGCCGCGAGGAGAGGAAGCGGCACGGATACGCGCCGTGTTCCCAGCGCGGCGAGTGCGGGAAAGCGGTCGAGAATCGATACTCGGCGAGGCCCCGCCATAACTCGAGCGCGGACGCACGCTACCGAGGCAGTGAGCTTGATCGGATCGATCGTGTCGCCCTCTTTCAGACGCGCGCTGAGCCCTCGGTACTGAGCGACGCGCGCAGCGCAACGTTCACACTCATGGAGATGCTCCTCGATCCGCTCATTCCAGGGCGATGGCACCTCGCCATCGACATAGGCGGCGAGCAGAGTTGTATCAGGACACATGAGAACCTCCAGCCTTCATCTGCGCCAACAGGGCCTCTCGAGCCCGAAAAGCACGAACCTTCACATTTCCCTCAGTGATGCCCAACACCTTTGCTATTTCCTTGTAATTCATTCCTTCGTATTCTTTTAAAATGAGGACCACCCTCAACTTCTCCGGCAGCTTCATGAGCGCCTGGCGCACTTCCTCCGCGGATTCGAGCATCAGGATCTCATGCTCGGCGGACTGGTCGGTTCCCGCGTCTTGATTCTGCGCTTCTGCGCCCGGAGCCGCGTTCGCCGAGGTTCTCGCCTGGGTCGTCTCGGCATTCCACCAGTGCTCGTAGGCCTTGAACTCGCGTACCTTGCGCTTAGACCAGTTGATCGCTCCATTCTTGACCACGCGAATGAGCCAGAAACGCGCATCGGCATCCGATGGAAATCGCATTTGCTTCTCTATCAGCTTGCTGAACGCGTCCTGAACAACGTCCTCGGCGGATTCCCAGCTATTCGTGATTCTCACCGCGATGCGGAGAAGGAGCTCCGCGTTCTGTGAGAAAACGCGATCGAAATCGGGAGTCTGCCGGTCATCCTTATTTTGGAACAATCTATCAGTCCTTATGTTACAGATAATGGCTTATTCGAGCACTTTCCAGATTGTGCCCTCGGGTCTATCCTCAAGCTGAATGCCCTTTTCCTTGAGCTCGTTGCGTATCGCATCGGCGCGGGCAAAATCGCGGTCTTTTTTTGCGGCCGCGCGCTTCTCTACCCGTTCTTCAATCCACCGAACTGTCTCCGCGTCGACCGCGGTCTCTCTCCTTTTTGCGCCAGCAAGGCTCAGCCCCGCCACACCGTCCATGTCGAGCGCGAGCGCGAGCGCCTCGGCGGGCGGCACTTCGCTGTCCTTCAGCATCATCCACAGTTGCGCGAGCGCACGCGGCACCGCGAGATCGTCCGCGAGCGCGTCGTCGAAAGCGGCTCGATACCGCATGGCGCGCTCGCCGAGGCGCGACATTTCAGCCGGCGTTCCCGCGCTCTCCTTGAGCGCCACAATCCTGTCCACGAGCGCGAGCCTCGCCGCCCTCGCCTGATCAAGGCCCTCCCAG
>JAKALZ010000079.1 GCA_021813065.1 bacterium | reverse complement strand
CGTTTCCTGGAAGATAGATTTCGGGGACAGAGACACCAATCCGCTCAAGACGCTCGCGCGCTGCCGCCATACAAAGTCTCCTCAAAAAAAATGATCGTGTAGAGATAGTATTGCATACAATATCGAGTTCGTAAAGAAAACAGACGACTCATGCGACGTTTCAAGAGCGCGTTCCACGCATCGGTGAAATTTCACCACCGCACACTTAGTCGAGCGCGCGAAGCGGCCAGCTATTTCTTCGTTATACCAAGAAATTCGTCGAGATGATAACGTTCGCGGAGTAGCTTGAGAATGCGGCGGTACGCGAATGTCGATATGACAAGCGCGAAAATAAAGGCCACCAGGATAGCCCAGATAAGCGCCTCAGGGGGAAGCGCTTTCGCGAGAACCACTGAGTACAGTAGCATGAGCAAGGCGAACGAGACCGCCATAAGCGCAAGATTGCCTAGGGTGGCGCCGAGCACAAAGAGAAGTACCTTCGCTCTGTTGACCTTAGCCGCGCTCACTCGCCCTTCCCCTCGCCGCTTCCAATCCGCGGTTCAGTGGCGTCTGGCGCCTTCGGCTTTCTCAATTCAGCGATAATAAGGCCGATTATCAGCAATATTTCGCCGATTGTGATGGCGGAGTCCGCGATATTGAAGGTCGCGAATCGCTCCATTCCCAAGAATCCATACATATTGAGCGAGAGAAAATCGACCACACCCGTCGGCCTGAAAATCCTGTCGATGAGATTGCCGGTCCCGCCGCCCAAAATGAGGCCCATGGACCACCGCAGCAGCGGCGAGAGGCTGGAAGATTGAACGTAATAGATGAGCACGCCGATGAGCACCACAAGGGGAAAGGCGATGAAAAAAAGAAATCTGAGCAGCGGAGCGGATCCCGCGCCGATTGAGAATGCCGCGCCGGTGTTGCGCGCATGCACTATCCACACAAAGTCGCCCCAGAAGCGCGCGAAAATCCTTCCTTCGGGAATATGGCTCACCACGAGCGCCTTGGTGATCTGATCGGCGACGATAATGATCGCCGCGGTGATGAGCGGTGCCCAGAAAACATTTTTTTTCATATCAGAGACCGGTTGGCACATCGATGAATTCGGTGGCGAGGCCAAGCTCCGCGCGCGCCTTGTCCGCGACCGCGCGCACACCCCAAGTCTCTGTGGCGTAGTGGCCCGCGGCGATGAAATTCATCCCGCCCTCAAGCATGTAGTGGTAAATCGAGTGCGATGGTTCGCCCGTGATGTAGAGATCATAGCCGGCCGCGAGGGCTTCGAGGGATTCGAAGGGCGCCCCTCCCGACACAATCGCGACACTGCGTATCTCGCGCTTTCCCGCGGCGATGACAGATTTCGGCGCCGATCGGTCCGGCAAAATCATGGAGAGCACCTCGTCGATCGAGGATGGCGCGGGCAGATTCCCCGCCCATCCGATCGTGATGCCGTGGTAGGTGCCAAAGGCCTTTCGGTCCTTCAGACCGAGCGCGTCGGCGATCCGGGCGTTGTTGCCGACCACCGGGTGCCGGTCGAGTGGAAGGTGGCAGGCGTAGAGCCCCATATCCGCCTCAAGGAGCATCCGCACTCTCTCGCGCAGACTGCCGGAAATTGGTTCGGGCTTGCCCCAGAACATTCCATGGTGCACAAAGAGCAAATCGGCGCCCCAATCCCGCGCTCTTCGAATGCTCTCCGCGCACGCGTCGACGGCAACCGCAAGCTTCTTTATCTCCTTGCCAGAACCGCAGGAGACCTGTATGCCGTTGAGAGAATCGTCGATCTGTCGGAGTTGTTCAATTTCCAGAAATAAACGCGCCCACGCGTCAAATTCGGCAAGTGTCATACAATGAGTATAAAAAAAATGAACCCTTCATGGAAGGAGGCAGACCATGAAGGGTTCAAAAGCTATGTAATGTCGTTTCGCCACCGACACTCGCTTTTTGCTTTCGAATAAAATATATCACGCTCGAATTTCTTCGTCAATATTTTTAGCTACTTTATTTATGAAAAATTATGAAAACCTTGCGAATATCTGTTATTTCATCGCAAACTTAACAAAGTATGTCATAATCTGCGTTATTGCGCAATACGCACGAAAGCGACATTGTTCAGTCCAGAAATGAGTTGCCCCTTTTCTTCTAAAGGCGCTTATGCGCTATACTGGCACCATGATCTACTGGAATGCCGATCTCGCCGAGAAAATCGCATGCACACGTCAGGAGATGGACACGCTGCCCTCTCACATCGACCATCTCATCGAACTCGCTAAAACTATCGATCAGTCTGGAATTCAACCGAGCGTCAATCAATTCAGCTCCGAGAAAGATGCATTCCTGCGCTATGGCCTTAGGCTGATGGGCGAAGGTTTTGCCGGGGAAATACTCGAGGAGATTCTTGCCGTGCTTCTCTATGTGAGCGGCGCGAAGGGCCTGGAATTTTTGCGGCAGTGCATCGACGCTGAGGCGCTGCTCTCCATCGCGAACGGCGAGGATAAGGACACGCTCACCCGAAAACTCCTCCCCTACTGTGGCATCGACACCGCCCTCATCTCGTACGAAAAGAGGAATCAGAACCATGCTGATTGAGCGCCTCGCCGAAATGTACGCGCACTGGGGCAACGCGGGGCCAAGGAGCGAGTCCAGCCGGCACAGAGAGCAGACCATCTCGTCAGTACACCAATTTTTCCAGGCGATCGAAGATGCCTCGGAGGATCGAAAACAACTCTTTACGCAGTCGCAGCAGTCTAGGCGCAAGGCCATGAAGCTCGCGTATCTGCTTCTCGCCAGCGAGAGCGAACCAGCGGCGATACGCGACGCGTTCTTGCGTTCGGGTCTGCTCTCTGAAGGACAGCGGGGGACGCGCGCGGATGTACTCATTTGGCTTTCGGGAACAACAGCGGTCGCGCGCGGGATGCACCCCTACATCGCGTTCCTCATCATGACCTCGTTTTTTGGGCCCGAAACCGCGGAAAAAGAATTCCTATGGCTGAGAGAGAGGTCTATCGCCACCGAAGTAAAACTCGAAGAGTACATCGTGCCTGGCGATCTCACGGACTATATCGAAGAGGCAATCCAGGAACCTATGAAGCTTCAGCGCACAATGCGGATCGCCGGCATGCCGCTGGCCGCGTCGGCCTTTTCGGGTTGCTCGCTCTATTATATAGAGAAAATTCTCGCCCTCGTGGGACCCGTTGGCGCCTTCATTCTCTCCGAGATGATGGAATCGGCGCGAAAGAGGCTCGTCTCAGATGAAATAAGCACAGCTCAACAAGCCTTCATCGATCTGTACTCGCAGGAGAAAGCCGAGGGCTTCGAATCTGAGGGTAGTTATCACAATGAAGCCGAAGCCCGCGAGTCGTCGAATCTTCCCGATCCCGATCTGATAAGAACAGCGACCAATATCGTCATGGCCGCTGAGGCGAAGGTGCTCAAGGCAACGCTCTCTTCGATGAGCGACAATGAAATTGCCTCGCTGCTGCGCTGCATTGAGGCACTCGCGCACGAGCGGCTCTTGAGCTTGATCTCGCCGGGACGACAGAAGCGAGTGCTCGGTGTGATCCAAAAAATAGGCGATCGACCCAGCAGCCCGGTACTTCGCGACGCTCAGCTCTTCGCGCAGAAACTCCTGGCGACCTACGCGCCAAAGAATCTTAAACCAGGCGAAACGCTGAGCATTCCAGATGAGGTGCGCGGGCTTATCTCCTCGCTTTTGAGCAGGGAGTGAAGAAGGCTCCGCGCGTGCGTCGGACACAGGCGCGGATCCGCGGCGGCGCGCGCTATTTGTGCAGCAGCTGGTGCGCGCGCTCGCTCGCCTTGACCACCGCCTTGATCAGCGTGACGCGGAGCCCGCCGTCCTCGAGCTCCATGAGACCGTCGATCGTCGAGCCGGCAGGGGTTGTGACCTGATCCTTCAGCTTCGCGGGGTGCTCGCCTGTGACAAGGACGGTCTTGGCCGCGCCGAGCACAGTCTGGGCAGCGAGTTCGATCGAGACTTCGCGCGGAAGGCCCATCTTCACGCCACCATCGGCCAACGCCTCGATGATCAGGTACACGTATGCCGGTCCGGAGCCTGAAAGGCCCGTGACCGCGTCCATATACTGCTCGTCGAGAACGAGCGCTCGCCCCACGGCTTCGAAGAGGCGCTTCACTTTCTGGACGCTCGCGTTGTCGGTAAAGCGGGCAGGGGCGAGCGCGGTCATGCCCTCGCCGACTGACACGCCGAGGTTAGGCATCGCGCGGATGAGAGCGACCTTCTTCGCGAAGCGAGTCTGCATCGATTCAAGGGTCACACCAGCAGCGGTCGAGACCACTACGCTCTCTTCAGGAATGATGTCAGCGATCTCCTGAAGCACCTCGAATATAGTCCGGGGCTTCACCGCGATGAGGAGAATCTCCGATTGGCGGGCAACCTCGCGGTTGCTGAGCACCGCGGAAACTCGGTACTTCTCTTCGAGATTTTTCCGGTGCTGCTCAGTGCGCACCGATAAAATCACCTCCGATGGCGAGAGCAGCCCCTTCGCGAGCGCGCCCGATAGAATTGCCTCGCCGATCTTGCCCGCGCCAATGATGCCCAGTCTATATTCCATGATTCCTCCGCGACTCAGTCCCGAAGCGCCGACTCGAGCACGACCCTGCCATCGGTCTTCTCATCGCGATATTTTACAATACAGGGCGCCGCGAGCGAAATGCCCGCGCGCCGCGCGTACTCCCCACGGGCCGGCCGAGAACCAGGCACCACCACCGCTCCCTCAGGCACCTCGCCGAAGTACTCTGTCTCGCGCACGAGGTCGATGATCTTCGTTCCGCGAGTAATAACGACACCGGGCGCGAGCACCGCGCGCCGGCGCACGATGATGCCCTCGAAGACGCCGCACATGCCGCCGATAAAGGCCTCGTCTTCGATAATCACGGGGCTGGCCTGGGGAGGTTCAAGCACACCGCCGATCTGCACGCCCGCCGAAAGGTGCACCCGGCCGCCGATGCGCGCGCAGGAGCCGACGAGCGCGTGGCTGTCGACCATCGTTCCCTGGTCGACGAAGGCTCCCACATTGATATAGGAAGGAGGCATGATCACGACACCTTGGGCGACATGCGCGCCGCGCCGCACCGAGCTGCCGCCCGGAACCATGCGCACCCCTTCCGATGCCGAAAAGTGCCTCGGCGGAAACGCAGGCCTATCGAAGAAACCTGAGTTGCCACCAAATGCGGGCCATGCGCACTCCGCGAGACCGCCTTTTCTAAATCCGGAAAGAATCGCGGCCTTTACCCAGGCGTTGACCTTCCAGTTTCCAGCGAGATCATTTCTGGAGGGCTCGCGTTCAACCACACAAATGTCGCCCCGCTCGAGCGCGTCGAGGAAAAGAGTCCACTGCTGATCGTCGAAACTGCCGCTCGCCGCGAACGCGCGCTCGAGCTCGATCGAAATTTCGCTCATTCCGCAACCCTCACACCGAGCGCCGCGAGGGTAAAGCCCAAGAGCTCGCGCGTCGACTTGGTCGCGGGCGCAAGCGGAAGCCGTAGCGTATCGCCGCAGAGCCCTACCATTTTAAGCGCGGCTTTCAGCGGAATCGGGTTCGATTCGACAAAGAGCGCGCCCATGAAGGGCAGAAGATCGGCATGGAGCTTCGCGGCCTCCTGGCGTCGGCCTGCCCGCGCCGCGTCGACGAGAGCCTTGAAGCGCCTGGGCAGCATGTTTCCCGCCACACTCACGAGCCCCTCAGCGCCTACCGCGATCGCGGGGAGCGCGAGCCCGTCGTCACCCGAGAGCACGGTCTTTCCCGAAGGGAGGAGCCTGCAGATCTCGCCGATCTGGGAGAGATTTCCGGAAGACTCTTTGACCGCGATGACATTTTGGATGTCCCAGAGCGTGCTCAGAACACCTGGCGTGAGATTGAGGCCGGTCCGCCCCGGCACATTGTAGACAATGACGGGTTTGCCCCGCGCGGCCTTCGCGATTTCGCGAAAATGCAGACGAAGGCCTTCGGGCGTCGGCTTGTTGTAGTAGGGCACAACCACTAGCACCGCGTCGGCGCCGAGGTCGACCGCCTCGCTCGTCATGCGCGCCGCAGCGGCGGTGGAGTTGGAGCCCGTTCCCACCACAATGGGAATGCCGAGCTTTCGCGCTACCGATCGCGCGATAAGCTCGCGGCGCTCTTCGGGTTCCACCGTCGCGCCTTCGCCTGTCGAACCGAGGACGACCATGAAGTCGGTTCCACCGGATTCCTTCTGCCAGAAGTCCTTGAAAGCCGCGCGCGCCGAGGCGCCGGTGGAGCCGCTGGCACCTGGAAATGCTTGCTCGGCATACTCCGCGACCGCACCCTCGAATGGGCGCCCGCGGAGAAAGTCGAGAAGTCGCTCGAATCCACGATAATCGACGCGACTTTCGTCGTCGAACGGTGTCGCGATGGCGATTCCCAAACCCTGAATATTGGAATTCACGCTGTTACTCCTTGTGGCTGCCGGCGTGCACTGAAGTTGCCGGCACAGGCGCGCTCAGGCGAGGCGCCCTCCCCTATTGCCGCTGCGCTTCGCGACCGAAGAGCGTCGCGAGCACATCGTCCATGCCGAAAAGGCCCTTTTTCCCCACTACCCACTCTACCGCTTTGAGCGCTCCCACCGCGAAGACTCGCCTGTCGCGCGCCCTGTGGACGATGCTGAACTGTTCATGCGGCGCGTCGAAGAGGATCTCGTGGACACCCGCCTCGCTCCCCGCGCGCATCGAGGCGATGGGGATATTCTCCTTGGACCAGGGGTCCGCCCCCGACATGTTCCATCCCGAATAGCGCGCGGATGCGCCGATAACTGACTGCGCGAGGGCCTTTGCCGTGCCGCTCGGCGCGTCAAGCTTCGCCGCGTGGTGGTGCTCATAGATGCCGATGTCGCCCTGGCCGTACCAGTCCGCGAAGCGCGCGACCTGCGCGGCGATAGTGCGCATGAACGTCACCGCGAACGAGAAATTCGGGCTCACGAGCACCGCCGTCTTCGTTCCCACGCGCGCCGCGAGGTCGGGGATGTCCCAGCCGGTCGCCGCCACCACGAGGGGCACTCCGCGCGCGACAGCCCATTCGATGTGCGATTCGACTGCGTTCGGCGCGCTGGCGTCGATCGCGGCATCGATGAGGGTATCGGGAATGGCGTCGCCGAGATCGACCATCCACGCGAGGGTGAAGCGCGCCGGAACCGCCACACTTGTCGGTTGCGCGTGGCCGGCGTCAGCGCTCGTTGAACCACCCGCGCCGCTTCCCGCGGCCGGGCTGGCAGCGCGCGTCGGGCCAGACGCGCTACCACCAGACCGCGCCGAAGCGTTGACCGCCTTCATCTCCTCGACAATGGCGTTCGCGAGTTTTCCCGCACCAAAAATGCCAATCTTCAGGCTCATGCCGCGCCTCCCTCAAAAAAAGCCTGGTGCAGGCAGCGCATCGCGCGCTCGGCGTCCTGCTCCTGCACAATCACGCTCAAATTGATCGCGTTCGCGCCCATGCTGATAATATCGACCGGAATATGGTCGATCGCGACAAACGTGGAGCGCAACACCTCAGGTGTCTTGCGCAGCAAGTCGCCCACAACCGCGATCACGGCGCGGTCTTGCGCGATTGAGACTTTGCCGAGCTTCTCAAGATCCTGCGTGAGAGCGTCGAGCGGCGCGCTTCTGTCCAGCGATACCGAGACGCAGATCTCCGAAGTCGAGACAAGGTCAACCGAAACGCTTCTGCGCCCAAAGACATCGAAGAGCTTAGCGAGAAAGCCCGCCTGCTCCGTCAGAT
>JAKALZ010000078.1 GCA_021813065.1 bacterium | reverse complement strand
GCGCTCGAGGCCTACGGCGCGGCGAACACCCTCCAGGAGCTTCTGACGATCAAGTCCGACGACATGACTGGCCGCTCCAAGATCTATGAGGCGATTGTGAAGGGCGAACCGCACACCGCGGCCGGCATCCCCGAGGCTTTCAACGTCATGGTGCAGGAGCTTCGCGGCCTCGCGCTTGACATCAAAGTCTACGACTCGAAGGGTAAACAGATCGCGCTCACGGAGCGCGACGAAGATATCATAAAGAAGCAGACTGATCAGTTCTGATTCAACGGAATATCGTGGGCGCGCTTCCAGAAATGGGCGCGCCGTTGGAATTCGTTCTGCGGCATGAGAGATGCCGCGACACGGTCAGTACCACGGTACGAGCCGTGCTGAAGCCCGAGGGGGTAGCATGAGAGATATTCAGGATTTTGACAACATTTCCATCCATCTCGCCAGCCCGGAGATGATCCGCGCATGGTCCTATGGAGAGGTCAAGAAGCCTGAGACGATCAATTACAGGACGCTTCGACCCGAGCGCGACGGTCTTTTCTGCGAGCGTATTTTTGGTACTACCAAGGAGTGGGAGTGCTACTGCGGAAAATTCAAGTCGATCCGGTACAAGGGCGTCATCTGCGACCGCTGCGGCGTCGAGGTAACCAACTCGAAGGTCCGTCGCGAGCGCATGGGCCACATCGAGCTCGCGAGTCCGGTGTCGCACATCTGGTTCTACCGCTCCGTCCCTAGCCGCATGGGGCTTCTTCTCAATCTGCCCATGGCGACGCTCAAGTCCGTGCTCTACTACGAAAAGTACATTGTCATCGATCCGGGCGAAACCGAACTCAAGAAAATGCAGCTTTTAACGGATGAAGAGTACCGCGACGCGATGGATCGATTTGGCGGCGCTTTTACCGCCGGCATGGGCGCCGAGGCTATCCGTTCTCTCCTCGAGCAGCTCGATCTCGACAAACTCTCGCAGGAGCTCAGGCTCAAGATGATCGACCGCGGCGCCAAGGCCGACAAGCGTCTATTGAAGCGCATCGAGCTCGTCGAGTCCTTCCGGTCGTCGGGCAACCGCCCTGAGTGGATGATCTTAACGGTGATTCCTGTCATTCCTCCCGAACTCCGCCCGATGGTTCAGCTCGATGGCGGGCGCTTCGCCACGAGCGATCTCAACGACCTCTACCGCAGAGTCATCAACCGCAACAATCGCCTCAAAAAGCTGCTCCAGCTCAATGCGCCCGACATCATCATCTTCAACGAGAAGCGCATGCTGCAGGAAGCCGTCGATGCGCTTTTCGACAATACTCGCCGCCGCCGCGCGGTGAAGGGTGCGGGAAACCGCCCGCTCAAGTCATTGGCTGACATGCTGAAAGGAAAGCAGGGCCGGTTCCGCCAGAACCTGCTCGGCAAACGCGTGGACTACTCCGGCCGATCGGTCATCGTTGTTGGGCCGGAACTCAAGATGTGGCAGTGCGGACTCCCCACCAAAATGGCCCTTGAGCTTTTCAAGCCTTTCATTATGAAAAAGCTCGTCGAAAAGGACGTCGTCTACAACATCAAGAAGGCGAAAATGCTCGTCGAGTCGGAGACGCCCGAAGTCTTCGCGGTGCTAGACGAGGTTGTCAAGGAACATCCGGTGTTGCTCAACCGTGCGCCTACCCTGCACCGCCTCGGCATCCAGGCCTTCGAACCGATTCTTGTCGAGGGCAAGGCCATCAAGCTCCACCCGCTCGTCTGCAAGGCGTACAATGCCGACTTCGACGGCGACCAGATGGCAGTCCATGTTCCCCTTACGCACGCGGCACAAGCCGAGTGCTGGACCCTCATGCTCTCGAGTCGCAACCTTCTTGACCCCGCGAGCGGCAAGACTATCGTCTATCCGTCGCAGGACATGGTGCTCGGTATCAACTTCCTGAGCCGCCACAAGCCTAGCGTCAAAGGCGAAGGCAAGCGCTACTCGACCGCGGAAGAGCTCCTGCTCGCCTGCGAGTACGGCGCCTGCGATTATCAGGCGCTCGTCTATGTGCCTGTCGCCAAGACACCCGTGTGGGATGGATTTAACAAACTTGGTACGCCTGACAAGAACCACATCATCAAGACTTCCGCTGGCCGCATCCTCCTCAACGAGGCGCTGCCAAAGGAAGTTCCCTACATCAACTATGCCTTGACCGACAAGGATATCCGCCTCCTCATCGAGCATGTGTATCGCACCAACGGCCCCTTCATCACCGTCAACATGCTCGACACGATAAAGGAGATGGGCTTTAAGTACGCCACCTTCTTCGGCGCGACCATCGGTATGGACGATATCGTGATCCCGCACGAGAAGGCTGAAATGATCGAAAAGGCCAATAAAGAAGTTGACGCCATCCAGCAGCAGTATCTCGCGGGCCATATCACCCAGGACGAGCGCTACAACCGTGTCGTCGAGGTTTGGTCCAAGACGAACGAAGAGCTCACCGCCGTCATGATGAAAGTCCTCGAGAAGGACCGCGATGGTTTCAACAACATCTACATGATGGCACACTCCGGCGCGCGCGGAAGCAAGAACCAGATCCGCCAGCTGGCGGGCATGCGCGGCCTTATGGCCAAGCCGTCGGGCGACATCATCGAACTGCCGATCCGCTCGAACTTCCGCGAAGGTCTGTCGGTCATCGAGTTCTTCATCTCGACCAATGGCGCGCGCAAGGGTCTCGCGGACACCGCGCTCAAGACGGCCGACGCCGGTTACCTGACGCGCCGCCTCGTCGACATCGCGCAGGATGTGGTTGTCAACGATGACGACTGCGGCACAATCAATGGCGCGATCCACACCGCGATCAAGGATGGCGACGAAATCATCGAGTCCCTCCGCGAGCGTATCATCGGTCGCTTTACTCTTGACCCGATCCGACACCCGATTACGGGTCAGATCATTGTCGGTTCCAACGAAGAAATCACCGAGGATGTCGCGGACCAGATTGAAGTGGCGGGCATCGAAGAAGTCTCGGTGCGCACCGTGCTTACCTGCGAAGCTGAACACGGCGTATGCCGCAAGTGCTATGGCCGCAATCTCGCCACCGGCAAGACCGTCGAGATCGGCGAGGCTGTCGGTATCATCGCGGCCCAGTCCATCGGTCAGCCTGGAACCCAGCTCACGATGCGTACATTCCATATCGGTGGCGCGGCGACCAAGGCCGCTGAAGAGAACCGCATTTCCCTGCACTATCCGGTGTACATCGCCGAAATAGAAGGCTCGTACGTCAAAGCCGATCACGGTCACCTGCTCTTTACGCGCAGAGGCTACATCTATGTGAACAGGGTCTTTGGCGCCTTTGATCTGGCGAAGGGCGATACACTGCTTGTCGAAGATGGCCAGCGCGTTATGAAAGAGGACTTGGTTGTCAAAAAGGCAGATGGTACTGAACAAAAATCGCCCAGCATCTCTTATGCCAAGGTGCTCAAGGACAAGGTTCTTCTCATCGCGCAGGAGCAGAAGGTCGAGATCCGCAACGGCTCCGACATGGTGGTTGGGCGCGGTCAGATTCTCGTCGCGAACGAGACTATCGCGACTTTCGACCCCTTCAACGATCCGATCATCTCGGAACACGACGGTATCGTTCGCTACGAAGACATTGTTCCGGGCTCAACCCTGAAGGAAGAGATCAACGCCGAGACCGGCAACGTCGAGAAGATCATCACCGATGTCAGCAGCGAACGCGAGATGAAAGAACCGCGCATCATGATCACCGATGAGGCTGGCAATGATATCGAGACCTATTATCTGCCAGAGGGCGCGTATGTGAACGTCGAAGATGGCGAAAATGTGCATGCGGGGAAAATCCTGGCAAAGATCCTCAAAGAGAGTGCCAAAGCCATGGACATCACGGGTGGTCTGCCGCGTGTAGGCGAACTTTTCGAAGCGCGCAAGCCCAAGACTCCGACCGTGCTCGCTATGGTTTCAGGCACCGTTACCTTTGGTGGCTCGCTTAAGGGCAAGCGCGTGATCAATATCCGCGATTCCTTTGGCAAGACCTTCAAGCATTTGGTCGCTAAAAACCGCCGCCTCCTTGTCCGCAACGGCGACAAAGTGGTCGCGGGAGAACTTCTCTGCGACGGCAGCAAGAATCCGCATGACATTCTCGCGATCCTCGGTGAGCAGGCCTGCCAGCGTTATCTGATGGATGAGGTTCAGCAGGTGTACCGCGCCCAGGGCGTCACCATCAATGATAAGCATATCGGCGTCATCATCCGACAGATGATGAAGAAGGTGGAGATCGTCAATCCAGGAGACACGATCTTTATCTATGGGCAGCAGGTCGACAAGCACCGATTCCACGATGAGAACCGCAGGGTAATGGAGGAAGGCGGCCAGGCGGCTGTCGCGCGACCGATACTCCTCGGCATCACGCGAGCCTCGCTCAAGATTGATTCGTTCTTTGCCGCCGCGTCGTTCCAGGAAACGACGAGGGTGCTTACCGACGCCGCCATAAAAGGCGAAGTCGACCAGTTGCGAGGCCTCAAAGAGAACGTGATCATCGGTCACCTCATACCCGCGGGTACCGGCATGCGGCAGTATCGCCAGGTAAAGCTCTTCGACGCGCAGAATGACGATCTCAACGCCATGGTCGAGGAAGTGCTCGAAAAACGAAAGCAGGAGCGCGAACTCGCGCCGCCGGCAATTCTTCAGGATCGCACGTCGGCCGATGTGAGCTTCGATGAGCCGTCGGTGTTCGACAACGATGAAGGTTTTAGCGAGGACATGGACTCTTCAGGAGGATGAGATAAGAGCCCGGCGGCGCTGTTAGCGCCGTATGTGCGGCTCTTGACATACATTGTGCGAGAAAGGTATTCTGCATAGCCGCGAAAGCAGTCACCGCAGTTTTTCGCGGCGAGGAATATCGATATTGAGAAAATGCTCTCCTGAGATGCTGACTCGGGCGGGGCAAAAAAGGGAGTCTGGAGCTAATATGCCGACTATCAACCAGCTTATCCGAAACGGAAGAAAGCAGAACCAGTGGAAGACGAAATCACCCGCGCTCATGAGTTGCCCTCAGCGCCGCGGCGTCTGCACCCGCGTTATGACGGTTACGCCGAAAAAACCAAACTCGGCGCTCCGCAAAGTCGCCCGTGTTCGCCTGACCAATGGCATTGAAGTGACTGCCTATATTCCGGGAATCGGACACAATCTTCAGGAGCACTCCGCAGTGCTCGTCCGCGGTGGCCGTGTCAAAGACCTTCCTGGTGTGCGCTATCACATCATTCGCGGCACGAAAGACGCGCTTGGCGTCGAAGACCGCAAGCAGGGCCGTTCCAAATACGGTGCCAAAAAGCCCAAGGCTTGAGCGAGGTGACACATGGGAAGAAAGAAAAAAACAATCGACAGAGGCCACGCGCCTGATGTCAAATATAATTCCACCACGGTAACGCGCTTTGTCTGCCGCATGATGTGGCAGGGCAAGAAATCAATCTGCTCGGGCATCATGTACGATGCGCTCGAGCAGCTGCAGCAAAAATCTGGTCAGCCCGCGCTCGACGCCTTTACCAAGGCGATCGAGAACGTTAAGCCCTCCATCGAGGTTAAGTCCCGAAGAGTGGGCGGCGCGACCTACCAAGTGCCCATCGAAATTCGCGAAACCCGCCGCGAAGCGCTCGCGATGCGGTGGATCATTACCGCCTCGCGCGGTCGCTCAGGCAAGCCGATGGCCGCATGTTTGGCAGATGAGCTTTTCGATGCGTTCAACAACACAGGCACAGCGATCAAAAAGAAAGACGACATGCACAAGATGGCTGAGGCTAATAAGGCGTTCGCGCACTACCGCTGGTAGAAGCGAACGAAAGCCATAGCTGCGAGCAGCGTTTAGCAAACAAAGCTTTTGCTCATTACAGGTGGTAATGAGCAAAAGCCGGCTATAGGCACCGCGCAGCGGGGCCGATTAGTGAACAAAGCTTTCATTCATTCAAAGGGGCTGCTCGATACGTTGGGCAGCCCCTTTTTAATTTTTCAACAGCGGTCTCAGCCGCCTCCAAAGGGCGGCTTTTTTATTCAACGTGGTGGAAGTATACTGATATCGCAATGAATTCGCACATCAATCGCGAAGGCGAACCGCGCCCGCCGATACGCAATATCGGCATTCTCGCCCACATCGATGCTGGAAAGACATCGATCACTGAGCGCGTTCTCCATGTCGCGGGCATACGCGCGCAGGCAGGCAATGTCGACGACGGAACAACTGCCACCGACTACCTCAATGTAGAGCGTCAGCACGGCATCACGATAAAAACCGCCGCGGTCCGCTTTCTTCATCGGGGAGTGCTCTTTCACCTCCTGGACACGCCGGGCCACGTCGATTTCAGCGCGGAAGTCGACCGCGTGCTCCGCGTGCTCGATGGGGCGGTCATTGTCTTGTGCGCCGTGTCTGGCGTACAGGTTCGCACAGGCTTTATCGCGAGCGGATGCAGGGCGCACGCGATTCCTCGCATATATTTCATCAACAAGATGGACCGCCGAGGGGCGGATTTTCATGAAGCTGTGAAGGAAGTGGCGGGCGAGCTTGGTGAACCTGTGCTGACGCTTCAAGTACCGACATTCGATGGTCAGCGGTGGAGCGGTATTGTCGATCTTGTCGAAATGCGCTGGTTTCCTGTTTCGCTCGAGAGAAATGCTCAGGAGTCGACCGCTGAAGCGCCTTCCTCGACGCGTGCCGATGCGGTGGTGCTTGACCGCGCGATTTCGTACGCGATCGCTGACGCCCCCATTTCTGACCGCGCGCGCGAGGAAGCCCGCCAGTATCGCGAGAAGCTCCTCGATCGCGCGAGCATGTACGACGACGCGCTCATGACAAAGATACTCGAAGGCACCGACCTTGCCGCCGAGGAAATCCGCTCCGCGCTCAGGGCACCGATATACCGCCAAGAGCTCACTCCTGTCCTCTGCGGCTCATCATTCTCCGATATTTCGAGCGCGCTCCTGTTGAGCGCGATCATCGACTATCTCCCCGATCCCGAATCGCGCGGCTGCCCCGAGGCGAGAGACCTTCAGCGCGCGGTTAGCCTTCGGCTTGAGGCTACTGCCAGCGCTCCCTTTTCCGCGTACATATTCAAGACCGTTATCGGACCTGATCTCGACGCGATCGCGTGGCTCAGAATCTGGTCAGGAACGATCAGTGAAAACTCAAGGGTCAGCGCGATTCCCGCGAAAAAACATGTTCGGATTCAACATCTCTATGGTATTCACGGGTCCGAGATTGAGCCGGTCCTGTCAGCGACCGCGGGCGAGATTGTCGGTGCCCGTCTCTCCTTTATGGAGGCGGGCGGTACCCTATGCGCGCCAAATCTTCAACTCGCGTACGAGTCCTTTAAAAACCCCGAGCCCCTCGTCTCAATCGCGATCGAACCAGCGGCGCTTCAGGATTTGCCCCGTCTCCGCGGCGCTCTGGCGCGCTTCAGTCTCGAAGATGTTTCTCTGCGCGTCAATGAAGAGAAGGAAACTGGCCGCATCATCATCGCTGGTCAAGGCGAGCTTCATCTCGATATTGTGCTCGAGCGACTGCGCAAAGAGTACGGGTTGCGCGTGCGCGCTGGCAATCCGCAAGTGCCGAAAGTGGAGCGTCTCAAGAAACCTTCGCGCGTCGAGGAAGTTTTCGAGGGCAATTTTAGCGGGGAGAAACTTACGGTATCGATCGCACTGGCGCTTGAGAATGATAAGGAGAGCGACGAAAATACGCTGCTCTTTGCGAGAGGCTTGCGAATGCCGTCTATCTACGAAGCGGCCATCCATCAGGCA
>JAKALZ010000077.1 GCA_021813065.1 bacterium | reverse complement strand
TGGTTTCTGCCATCGATATCAAAGACGGGGTTGTACGCATCGCGACCGACGATCTCACCCTTCGCCCAATGCTGTATCGTCTGGTCAATGTCGCGGGAAAATCGAAATACGAACCGCTGTGGTACGATGGCGATCCCAGAACGAGCTTCATTGTGATCGATATAGATGGCCGAATCTATAGAATGGGCGCTTCACAGGAATATCAGACCACGCAGCGCCGCATCTCGAATGGTATAGAAATCGAATACAAATCGATCACCACGAGGGTCACACAGAGAATTATATGTACGGCTCTCGCGGGTTCGAGAGTCGCGAATGGTTTCACCATCGAGCTGCAAGTAGATAATTTTACCTCGCGCGATATGAAAGTAAAGCTCAAGGAAGTCTGCGACACATGGCTTGGCGAAAAACTCGGCAATCACTTTGCTCTCAAGTCCAACCCGAATGTGATCGACGAAATGTCGATCGATGCAAACTCGAACGAACCTTATATCGTCTCTCCGGGACAAAACGCATCCATCGCCCTGCTATTAAATACAGCTCTAGGACCAGACTCTATAGTAATCGCAAACTGGAAACGCCTCAGCGATTCCCAATTCGCGTACGATTCTGAATTGATGAGAGGTTTCACCCTCGCGCCGTACTCTACAAATGATTCAGCGCTCGGTCTCTATTGGGATGAGCGAATCGTGCCCGCCAAAGGCACGGTCAGTGTCGAGAGCACATGGTTGACTGGAGGGCCTGGAAACGAATTCGTGGCGTGGCTCGCTCAAAATTATACGCCTCCTCCCGCGGCGGACACTACAGCCACCCAAGGTTCTAGTACCGATCAGACAGCCGCTCCGCCGGGCCAGTCATCCTCGCTGCCCACTTCATCAGCCTTCGATGTGAGCGATATTGAGGCGGTACTACGCAAGATCGACAGCGCGCTTCAGAATATCGACACGCTGTCCGAGGCGGATATGGAAGCAATTCTCAGCGAGCTGAATTCCTTGGGAGGAGCTGCGAACAGCTCTACAGGTTCTTCAACTAAGTAAATCTGCCAGAAAGGAACGGGCATATTGTATGAGAGCTGTCGTTCAGCGCGTATCAGACGCGTCAGTAACGTACTATCGCGAGATCGGGTCAGATCAGCATCAGTGCTCAGAAGAGTCGCTCTGCGGGAGTATCCCGCGTGGCATCATCGTTTACATTGGCATTGCTGTCGATGATACTGAGCAAGATGCCGTGTATCTCGCGGAGAAAATTTCGCGTCTGCGCATATTCATGGACGCTCAAGAGAAGATGAATCTATCGGTGCTTGACCTTGGGCTTGAAGCCCTCGTTGTCTCTCAGTTCACGCTGCACGCGGACGCTCGCAAGGGAAGGCGACCATCATACTCTCAGGCTGCTGCGCCAAGACTGGCAGAGGCACTATATCAGCGCTTCTGTGAAGAACTCAGGGCTCATGGCGTGCGTGTCCAGACTGGTAAATTTCAAGAAATTATGCGGGTTCGCTACACCAACGAGGGCCCAGTCACCATTCTGCTCGATTCAAAAAAGGTATTCTAGGCGTCATGCTGATTCAGACAGTTCACGCATCTCACCGCTCACAACGTACAAAAAAGAAGAGCTGCTTCAGCGAGAAGCAGCTCTTCTTACATTATTGAGCGCGTCTATTTGTTCTTTGAACCACGGGGCCGTCCGCGAGTTCGCTTCTCTGTGGTGGCAGTGGCCTTTGCTGAAGTTTTTTTGGCTGCGGCTGATGTCGCTACCGACTTCGCTGGGCGTCCACGTTTTTTTTGTCCCTTCTTCGCGGCGAGCGCATCCTCAACGACTGCCTGTGCGGCGGCCAGTCGAGAAATGGGCACTCTGTAAGGAGATGAAGAAACATAGTTCATCCCAACTCTGTGGCAGAATTTCACGGAATTGATGTCGCCGCCGTGCTCGCCGCAGATGCCGATTTTGAGCTTTGGCCTCGAGGTGCGTCCCTTCTCGATACCCATCCGAACGAGCATTCCAACTCCATCCTGATCGAGGCTCTGGAAAGGATCAGCCTTGAATATTCCGGCCTTCTTCTCATCGACATAATCGGGAAGGAATTTGCCGGCATCGTCGCGCGAGAGACCGAGCGTCATCTGGGTGAGGTCGTTCGTGCCGAAGGAGAAGAACTCGGCGACATTCCCGATTCTGTCCGCGAGGAGCGCAGCGCGCGGCACTTCGATCATCGTGCCGACCATGTACCCGAGCGTGAGGCCAGATTTCGCGATGATCGCGTTGGCGACTTCGCGGGTCCTGACCTCGAGGATTTTAAGCTCCTTATCATCGATGACGAGAGGGATCATGATTTCAGGAAGAACCTTCACACCCTTCTTCGTCATGTTGCACGCCGCGGAAATAATGGCTGTGACCTGCATGTCGAGGATCTCGGGGTAGGTGATGGTGAGGCGGCAACCGCGGTGACCGAGCATCGGATTCGCTTCGTGGAGCTGCTCAACACGCTGCACAACTTTTTCAAGCGGAACGCCGACGGCATCCGCGAGCGCTTTCTGACCTTCCTCATCGTGCGGGACAAACTCATGGAGCGGTGGATCGATGAGGCGGATCGTGACGGGAAGACCATCCATGGCCTTGAAAATGCCTTCAAAGTCCTTCGTCTGGAAAGGAAGGAGCTTCGCCAGCGCCTTCTTGCGGCTCTCGACATCGTCGGCGATGATCATCTCGCGTATGGCGAGAATTCGCTCTTCGGAGTCGAAGAACATGTGCTCGGTGCGGCAGAGGCCGATGCCTTCCGCGCCAAGCTCGCGAGCTTTCTCTGCGTCGTAGGGGGTATCCGCGTTGGTCCTCACCTTGAGCGTACGGATCTTGTCGACCCACGACATGAGGGTGGTGTACGCCTTTGGGGGTTGTGGTTTGATCAGCTTGAGCTGGCCAATGTAGACATTTCCAGTGCCGCCATCGAGAGTTACATAGTCGCCTTCCTTTATAACCGTCTTGTCGACGCTGAAGGTTCCCTTTTCGTAGTCAATGTCGAGCTTCTCGCACCCAACGATGCAGGATTTACCCCAGCCTCGAGCGACAACCGCGGCGTGGCTGGTTTTGCCGCCGGTGGCGGTGAGAATACCTTGCGCGGCGTGCATGCCGCCGACATCTTCAGGACTTGTCTCTTTGCGAACGAGAATGACCTTTTCGCCCTTGGCGGCCCAGTCCTCGGCTGTCTTCGCGTTGAAGACCACTTTACCGGTCGCGGCGCCTGGAACGGCGTCGATGCCCTGCACGATGAACGCTTTTTTCAGTTCAGCCGGATTCGATTTATCAATCATCGGGTAGAAGATGCCTTCGATGTCCGATGCTTTGATGCGCAAAACTGCTTCTTCCTTGGTGATAAGTTTCTCTTTGACTAGGTCGACCGCGATCTGGAAGGCGGCGATTGGGCTTCTCTTGCCAGTTCGGCACTGCAGCATATACAGCTTGTTCTCCTCAACGGTGAACTCGAGGTCTTGCATGTCACGGTAGTGTTTCTCGAGCTTTCTTCGGATATCAACGAGCTGCTTGTATACTTTTGGATTGCGCTTATCGAGCTCGGCGAGCTTGATCGGTGTACGGATACCGGCCACCACGTCCTCACCTTGGGCGTTGACGAGGTAATCGCCGTAGAAGAGATTTTCGCCGCTGTTCGGGTCGCGGGTAAAGCAGACACCAGTACCTGAAGTGTCGCCCTTGTTGCCAAATACCATCTGGACGACGTTGACCGCGGTTCCCTTAATACCGACTAGCTTCTCAACTTTTCGGTAGGTCACCGCTTTGTCCGCCATCCAAGAGTTGAAGACCGCGTCGATGGCGCCCTTAAGCTGCTCATAGGGATCTTGGGGGAAATCGGCTTTGATGCGTTCGCGGTAGATCTTTTTAAAGGACTTGATGAGCGCGTCGAGTTCTTCTTCGTTAACATCAGTATCGTTAATCTTCTGACCAGAAGCGGCTTTGAGCCTAGGGCGCGTCATTTTTTCTTTTATTGCGTTGAATGCGTTGTCGAATTCCTCACGCTCGATTCCCATGGCTGTCGATCCATACATCATGATGAATCGGCGATATGCGTCGAGAGCGAATCGGCGATTGCCGGTCTTTGCGGCAAGCCCTTCAACCGAAGCGTCCGTAAGGCCGAGGTTGAGGATAGTCTCCATCATGCCAGGCATTGATACAGGCGCGCCGGATCGCACGGACACGAGAAGCGGGTCATTCGGGTCTCCCAAGGTCTTTTTGGTGGTTTTCTCGAGATCCTTGAGGTGCTTTTGAACTTCTTTTTCAAGGCCTTCAGGCCATAGTTTTCCGCTCTTGTAGTAGAGATCGCAGACTTCAGTTGTGATTGTAAATCCAGCTGGAACAGGCAATCCAATTTTGGTCATCTCGTGAAGGCCTGCGCCTTTCCCGCCGAGAAGTTCTTTCATTGTGCCATCGCCTTCAGCGACTCCCGCACCGAACGAATACACGAATTTTTTCTTGGGCATGAGGTTTTTCCTCCAATGAATAAAAAGGGCTGACGAATATATAATTCGTCTTTTCGAAAAACTAATCGAAAGAGTTAAATTAGTCAAGTTATATATAAATAACGTTATTTATTGTTGAAATTTTATAAGTCAATATATTAAATTAAAATCCATAGGGAGATGATATTTTTTCACTTCCATGAAATATCAATTTGCGGGGGCAAGGACGCGGTAATTAGATCAGACATCGATGATTCAACACTCGATTTTTTGCCAGTTGTCGATACCTTGAGAAATTCGCCATTTGTCACCTCGATCTGAGGAGCGGCATTTGGGCATTCGAGCGAAAACTTAAATCGATAAGGCGCGAGTTCCTCGGTAATTGAAGCCTTCATCTGCGGGTCGATCGCGGGAATATCATTTCCGAACTGAATAGTGAAGTGCGACGTACCATTGTCTTGCCGATACTGGACAAGCTTGCCTCGAGGATCGAGATAATTCGCGAGATTCGATGGTGAATCAAAGGAAAGCATGAAGGCGATGATGATGTTGTCTCCTTTTTCAGACTTCGCATAGGACTTCAGCGCGATCCCAGGCATGCCGGAGAGACTATTTTCGATATCTTCGCGGGAGAGCGGAAGTGGAAGGGCAGAGGTAGATTCAAGGCTCCCTAGCTGCGAGAATTCCTTCGATATCTGGTACTCGAGAGAGATTGTGCCCGCACCCTTTGCGTCGATTTTGGCTGACGCGTCGATTCCCATACACGATGCGACCATGAGCGAAAGCGTCAAGGTAAAAAGTATTCCTGCGACTTTCTTGCTATATTTCTTCATACGGGCAATCCTCTCATCCATATATTTCACTGTGCGTTTGCACATCGTACATCTCGACGGGATAGTGATCCTCAACAAACACAACAGCGTCTCGAAGCACTTTTTCGCCAAATTCCGCAGAGTTGGAAACGAGTGCGGCACCCAATTCCGCGAAGCTTAAAGAATCCTGGAGGTCAACCTCCGCGCATGATAAACGGTATCGATGGTGAAGCTTGTCCTTGATGCTAAGAATCACTTTACGTTTATCCTTTAATGTCGCCGTTTCATCCAATTTGAGCAGCATGCGCAACATTGAAACAACCATTCTATATAATACTATCACGCGGGCTTGTTCTTGACAGCCCCCGTTTGCAAGGGTATTGTCCACACCATGAAAAGAAGACTAATTACTTCAGCACTTCCTTATGTAAATAATGTCCCTCACTTGGGCAATCTCATTCAAGTATTATCCGCTGATGTTTTCGCGCGATTCTGCAGACTCAAAGGGTATGAGACGCTCTATGTGTGCGGAACCGACGAGTATGGCACCGCGACGGAAACCAAAGCCATTGAAGAAAAGGTGACGCCTCGCGAACTCTGCGATAGATTTCACGCGATACACCGTGATATCTACGCATGGTTTGAGATTGCCTTCGACACTTTTGGAAGAACATCGACGCCTGAGCACACCGAAATAACCCAGTCAATCTTTCTTGACCTTGATAAGAATGGATACATCAAAAGTCAGGCGATGGAGCAGCTCTACTGCGACACCTGCGGCCGATTCCTCGCCGATCGATATGTGCGGGGAACCTGCCCTCACTGCGGCTATGAAAGCGCGCGCGGAGATCAGTGCGAAATGTGCGGCAAGCTCCTCGACCCTATGGAATTGATCAATCCCAAGTGTGTTACCTGCGGCGGAACGCCGCGTCCGAAATCGACTACGCACCTCTACATCGACCTTCCCGCGATACTTCCCAAACTTGAATCGTGGATGAAAGATGCCAGTGTTAAAGGTTTCTGGGCGAACAACGCGGTGCAGATGACGCAAGCGTGGATTCGCGATGGTCTGCACCCAAGAGCCATCACCAGGGATCTCAAGTGGGGTATCCCCGTGCCGAAAAAGGGATTCGAGAACAAAGTGTTCTATGTGTGGTTCGACGCTCCTATCGGCTATATCTCCATGACAGCTAAACTCGCCAAGGAACAAGGGTTCGACTGGAAATCGTGGTGGCAGAATCCTGAAGAAGTTGAACTCTTCCAGTTCATTGGAAAGGACAATATTCCCTTCCATACGGTCATTTTCCCGTCTTCACTGCTTGGAAGCGAACGTTCTTGGACAATGCTCCACCACATGTCGAGCACCGAATATTTAAACTACGAAGCCGGCAAATTTTCTAAATCGAAGGGAATTGGCGTGTTCGGCACCGACGCTGTCGAAACGGGGATTCCCGCCGACGTGTGGCGTTTCTATATTTTCTGGAATAGGCCCGAGACATCGGATTATACATTCACATGGGCTGACTTTGAAGAAAAAGTGAATGGCGAGCTCATAGGCAACCTAGGCAATCTTGCGAATCGGACCCTCACATTTGTCTCTCGCTATTATGATGGGAATATTCCCGAGGGAACTGCCGATGAGGCTTTCTGGAAAGAGATCATTGAGGGTGAGCAACGCGTCACCCAGCTTCTGGAGCGCGCTGATCTGAGAGAAGCGCTCAGGGAAATATTCAGAATTTCAGATATCGCGAATAAACGTTTCCAGGACGAAGAGCCTTGGAAAGCGCGCATCGATAATCCCGCAAAAGCAGCGTCTCTTTTAAAAGATCTCTGCTATGTGCTCAAAGACCTCGCGATCTTGATGCACCCATTCATGCCGAAATCCTCTGAGAGACTCGCGGCGTTTTTCGGTCTCTCGGTAGGGAAGGATGCGCTCGCGTGGAAAGATCTTGGCCTCAACGGAATGCTTACAATCGTGCAAAAACCAGAAGTACTCTTCCAAAAGCTCGAGCACGAGACGATTATAGCGCTGCGCGAGCGTTATTCTGGCTCGCAGAAGGAGCGCGAGGAACGCGCGAACTCACATGAACCTGCCACTATTAGCTTGTCCGCGACCATCGAAGCGCTCAAAACCGCAGAGTCGCCTATGCGCGTAGAGCCTCTCTCCCAGGCTTCTGTTGCTCCCGCGACACCTGAAAAACCTGAAAAACGTTTCTCTGAACTCATCGATCTCAGAGTGGCGAAGATTGTCAACATCGAGCGTCATCCCAAGGCCGACAAGCTTTACATCGAAACACTTGATGACGGCAGCGGAAATCCAAGAACGATTGTGTCTGGTCTCGTCCCCTTCTACAAAGAGGAGGAGCTTCTCGGAAAACAGATCATTCTCGTGAACAATCTCAAACCGGCCAAACTGCGTGGTGTCGAGAGCGCGGGGATGCTGCTCGCGGCATCGATCGACGGAGAAGAAGGGCATGAGCGGGTCGAGGTG
>JAKALZ010000076.1 GCA_021813065.1 bacterium | reverse complement strand
GCGAGAAGCACACCGTCGGGGTAGGAGAGATTGAAGCGGATCGTGGAATCGTCGATCACATCCATGCTAGCGATCGACGCCGCGAGCGAGGCGCGGGCCGAGCCGAACTTCGGATCCTTGATCAGCGAGAAGGTGTACTTCACCGCGGCGGCGTTGAAGGGCGTCCCATCGTGGAACTTCACGCCCTTGCGCAGTTTCACCGTGGCGGTCTTGCCATCGGCCGAGAACTCGGGAAGATCCACCGCGAGCAGGGGAATGTAGTCGCCATCTGGCCCGATGCGGTAAAGGGTTTCATAGATCTGCGCGTTGACATAGGTCGAAGCCTGGTCGTTCGTCCGCAGCGGATCGAAGCCGGTGAAGGCCGCGGTCAGCGCGATATTGAACATCTTGTCGCCGGTGACCTTCTTGTTGGCCGCGAACGCCGAACTGGTCGCGACCAGCGCGAGCGCGATGAGCACGAGAGCGATGACGATCGTTCGTGTTCTTTTCATACTGCATCCTCCTTGATATATGTGTAGCCGCCCAACGGCGGCACCAAGAAACAATGAATACGCATTTCAATCCTTAAGGCTCGGGTCGAGAATGTCCCTCAGTTTGTCGCCCAGGATGTTGAAGCTGATCACGGTGAGCATCACCGCGACGCCGGGCGTGAAAATGAGGCTCGGCATCTTCCACATGTACTCCTTGGCCTGCGCGATCATGCTGCCCCACTCCGGCGCGGGAGGCGGCACGCCCATGCCGAGGTAGCTGAGCGTCGAAATCGAAATGATCGAGGTCGCCATGCGCATCGTCGCGATGACGATGATGAGGGGCAGGCAGTTCTTCAGTATGTGGATAAAGAGAATGCGCCCGTTCTTCGCGCCGGTCGCCCGCACCGCCATGATGTAATCTTCCTCTTTGACTTGGAGCGCCCGTCCGCGCACCATCCGCGCGAAGTTCGGAATCGACCAGATGCTGATGGCGAACATCGCGTTCACCGTGCTCACACCCATCAGCGCCACGATGAGCATGGCGAGGAGAATGCCGGGGAAAGTGAAAAGAATGTCCATCACGCGCATGATGAGATTGTCGAGCCGCCTGTAGTACGCGGCGAGGAGCCCCAGCAAGGTCCCCACCACCAGGCCGAGGATCGTCGAGACGAAGCCGACCATCAGCGACACGCGGCCGCCGATCACGAGGCGGGAAAAGACATCGCGCCCGAGGTGGTCGGTGCCGAAAAGGTGGCCTGGAACGTACTTCGCGGCGAGCTTGGCGTCGTTCGAAAGCTTTGCCCAGATGCCCGGCGAAAACTTGATCGACACATTGGTGTCGTCCGGGCTGAAGGGCGCGATGAGCGGGCCGAACGCGAGGATGATGATCTCGATCCCGAGGAAAATGGCGCAGGCGGTGGCGAGCTTGTTCTTGAGGAGCTTGGCCAGCGCGGTGGCCAAAAGGTTCTGGCGGTGTGTGCTCATGGCTGGTTCCTCAGTCGTAGCGGATGCGCGGGTCGATGAAACTGTAGAGAATGTCCACCCCGAGATTGATGAGGATGAACATCGCCGCGATGATCAGCACCGTGCTCTGCACCACGGGGTAGTTGCGCGTGTTGATCGCGTTGATGAGGTAGGTGCCGATGCCGTTCACTACAAAAACCTGCTCCGTAATGATCGCGCCGCCGAGCAGCGCGCCGAAACTTGTGCCGAACTGCGTCACAAGCGGAATGAGCGCGTTGCGCAGCGCGTGCACCATCACCACGAGCCAGGCCGAGAGCCCCTTGGACTTCGCCGTGCGGATATAGTCGGACTGCAGCACCTCGAGCATCGACGAGCGCCCGATGCGCGTAAAGCTCGCGATGGTCGCGGTCGAGAGCGCGATCGCCGGAAGGATGATCTGGCGGAATCCTTGGGCAGTCCAGAACGGCGCGCTCATCCCGCCCGAGGGCAGCAGGCGCAGTTTGACGGAGAAAATGTAGATCAGCATCGTGCCGAGCCAGAAGTTCGGAATCGAAATGCCCGCCAGCGACGCCGTGGTCAGCACATTGTCGGCCAGCTTGTCCTTGCGGAGCGCGGCGGCGATTCCGGTCGGAATCCCGACGATGATGGAGAGGATGATGCTGGCGAGCGCCAGATTGAGCGTATTGGGAAGCCGGATCGCGATCTCGTTCGCGATCGGCTGGTGCGTCGTGTAGGACGTGCCGAGATCGAAGGTGACAAGGTGCTTGAGATACAAGCCGTACTGCGCGAGAAAGGGCTGGTCGAGGCCGAGCACCGAGCGCACGCGCGCGATGTCCTCCTCCGTGGCGGAAGGACCGGCAACCATCTGCGCCGGATCGCCTGGCGCGATGTACAGACTCGCGAACACAATGAACGTCAGGGCAAGCAAGAGCAGAAACATCAAGGCGATTCTCTTGCCGATATACCTTGCCACACCATCCTCCTTGCAGCGGCGAAAGCTATGTCGGTGTACGGCGAAACCCCGCGGACGGGGTAAATAAGGATTCTTTATATAGAATCATCCCTGCCGCGTCAAGAGCCAAGTACGGATTTTTTGAATAAACATACAAGAATGCCGCGGAAAGCCGCGATTAGAATAATAATTTATTCATTTGTACCGGTGTGTGGAGTGAAAGGGTTCAATATTGAAAAACTTCAATTTGGACCTTTGAATCGGAATTTAGAAACTATTTTTGAGCAAATTAGATAACTCGGGAATTTTCTCTTGAACAACAATCCAGATTCTCTCAGTTAGAATTTCTCCATATTCATGAGCAATAATAGAGCCTGTAACGATTTTTGTGTAAACGGCCGATTCATAGCGGCACACGGTCGCCATAGAGAATCGCGAATTGATTCAGGGCCGCGCCCCAATCCCTAATCGGCATTGTCCACTTTGTAGAGATATTCTGCAAGGCCATGAACACCAGCTTCATAGCGGCGTCGGCTGTCGGGAAGCTCTGTCGGTTCTTGGTCACCTTCCTGACCGAAAAATTGAGCGACTCTATCGCGTTCGTCGTGTAGATCACCTTGCGGATTGTTTCGGGGAACTTGAAGAACGGCGTCAGGTCGGGCCACTTCGATTTCCAGGATCGAGAGATCATGGGATACCTCGAATCCCAGCGTTTCGAGAATACCTCAAGTTCATCCACAGCTACCTCTTCCGAAGGGGCTGTATAGATTTTCCTAAGGTCTGCCGCAATGGCTTTCCTGTCCTTGAACGGCACGAACTTCAGCGAATTCCGAACCATGTGTACGATGCATAGCTGGACTTCTGTCTTCGGGAATACCGCCGCTATCGCCTCAGGAAAGCCCGTGAGCCCGTCGACTGCGGCTATAAGGACATCCTGCAGCCCTCGGTTCTTCAACTCGTTTAGAATCCTGAGCCAGAACTTCGCGCCTTCGGACTGGTCGATCCAGAGCCCTAGAAGCTCTTTGTGGCCCTCCAGATTGATTGCCAGGGCCATGTAGATCGATTTCTTGACGACTTTCCCATCCTCCCTGACGTTGATCACCAAGGCGTCCAGGAAAAGGATTGGGTAGAAGCTCTCAAGCGTTCTCGATCTCCAGTCCTCCAGCAGTTCTTTCACCGAGTCGGTCGCGCGGCTTATCAGTTCCGGCGACACCTCGGTCCCATAGATCTCCTTCAGGTGAGCGGCGATCTCCCGGGTTGTCATGCCGCGGGCGTACATCGACAGGATCTTGTCGTCAAAGCCCTTGAAATCGCGCTGATGCTTGGGCACGATCTCAGGCTCGAATTCGCCTTCCCGATCGCGTGGTACCTCGATTTCGAGCGGTCCCTGATCGGATCTTAGCGTCTTCTTGGTCTTCCCGTTACGTCGATTGGTGGTGTCTTTCTCTGCTTGATCGCTTTTCTCATAGCCTAGATGCATCGTCATTTCCGCATCCATGGCTCGCTCGATGAGTGCCTTGGTAAGCTGTTTCAGGAGTCCATCGGGTCCTGTGATGTCCTCGGGTCCAGTGTAGTCCTTCAAGAGTTCGTCCAAGACTTCCTTGGATATCGCCATACTCGCTCCTTTGCGTAGTATAGCCGTTTACACAGAATTTTTTACATGCTCCAATAATATTCCTTAAACCTGTGATTTTTACCCATTCGATCGTTGGATAATTGTTTTTTACTGATGCGGATAGCTTCTTGCACGCTTCTCCAATTACCATTAATTGTCGTTCTACGGCAAATCTACGAATTTTATCATGTTCAAATTGATTAAAAGAAATACCCGCGGTGAATTGCAGAATATCTTCGCACGCGTCGACGATGTCCCATAGATAGGCCTTATCTTCATTGCTGTATTGCATAAATTTCCTTAGCTGAGTTGAGAATTGACTCTTTCCTGAAAGGATTACGAAGGCTATTCTTTTCTACAATATCCACTTTTCTTAGGAAAATCTTTTCGAATTGTTCTTGAATTTCTAAAATGTCAAAATAAGAATATTTTCTTTCATGAGAGAGTTCTATAAGCAAATCAACGTCACTTTTAGGGCCAAAGTCGTCTCTGATTGCTGAACCGAAAATAGAAATTCTCCGAATGGCGTATTTTTCCGCGATCGAGATTATCCTTGGATCATCCATGTGCAGTTGAAGGTACTTCTTCATAAAGAAAATATCTTTCTGACAGAGCATTTTGTCAACTGCATATCGAGTCTGTAACCATTTATCGCTTAGTAATCAAGGCGGTCATTTTTCTCACACCATGCCGCATTCTCTCCGCGACAAACGCCGCAGGCCGGATGGCGCGCCCGGCGAGGACCGCCTCGTGCCGCTCCTCTCTGGAGAGCTCGACGCCGCCGTAGATCTCCGCTTCGAGGAGCGTTACCACGCGTCCGATCAGCGCCGCCCGCGCCGGAAACCGCGCCCCCACGCGCGCCCCGTACTCCCGCGGCGTTTCCCAGCGCCTCTGGGCCAACCCCACCGCGCGCCCCGCGGCCCTCAGCCGCATAAACGCGCGCACCGCCTCGCTGCGCCGCGCCCGCAGCGCGGTCCACCACGCGCGGGCGGCATGCACCGCGCGCCCCAGCGCCGCCGCGATCCGCGCCAGCAGCTCCCGGAGGCTGAAGCGTTTCCGCGCTGGAGCCTCGCCGCCCCCCACGCGCCGCGCGAAGAGTTTCCATATATTGTAGACGAGGTACGCCACCAGGGCCAAAATGACAATCGCGATCAGCGTTACGAACACATACATCATGATCGTCGCGAAAAGTCCTGACTTCGGCTCCTTGAACTGCCGCTCCTGCCCCACGCGCGAAACGCCGTCCTCGCGCCTGAAACTGGGCTTGCCCATGCCGAAGAGCCACTGCAGAAACGCCGCGATGTACGAGAGGAGCGCGAGCCCGTTCGTCCTGAGGAACTGCGCCGCCGTCCTCGCCGGCTCGACGAGCGAGGGAATCAGCGCGATCACCCCCAGCGCCACAAGCACCACAACGGCGATCACCGGCGCCAGAAGCCGGCCCGCGCCCGCGCGCGCCAGCCCGCCTGAAACCGCGTGCTCCCGCTTCGAGAGTCCCAGCGCGATCATCGAAAACACAAAGTAGGGAATCACGAGGCGTTCGGCGCCCGGCGCGCGCGCGCGCAGGAACGACGCGATCAGAAACACGCAGAGGAATACCGCGAGCCCCTCGTCGAAGCGAAGCACCGTGAACTGGTGCGTCTTCGCCTTCGCCGCGAGCCAGATCGCCCGTCCGATCGCCAGGGCCGGCACCACGAGCGCCACGCCGAAGCCCACCGGATCGCCGCTCGAGAGCGCCGCGATCGACTCGATCGAAAGGGGAAGCCTGAACAAAAGCGCGATGAGCGCGAGCTCCGCGGCGGCCCAGAGCCCTAGGTACGCGAGCGCATGCGCATAGATCGCGCGCCGTTTCCTCCGCATGAGCGCGAAGAGCCCGGCTCCCGCCACATACACCGCGAGCGTCGCGGCGAACGGAAAATCGCGGTTGGCCGCCAGCAGAACAAACGACAAGAGCGCCTGCAGCTTGATCGCGTCGGTAAGGGCCAGAAAGAGCACCGAGAGGCTCATCGCGCGCCCTCCAAAGATGTCGGCGCATCGTGAAGGCCCGGCGCCTCCTCGGGCGCCACAAGCTCATCGAAGAAGGCGGCAGGGTAGCGCAGCCCCTTTTCGGAAGCCTCGTCGGTCAGGGCGTCGGAAGGATTCTCAGCCTCGATCGATCGGGCGTCGCCAGGCTCTCCCGCGCGCGCGCCACGCGATGCAGCCCCTTCGCCAACCGCTTCGCCGCTCGGTACTTCTCCGTCAGCCTCGTCCTCCGCGCTCCGCCTCGAAAACACAAAGTACACCCGGTTGCGCCGCGCCGACGGCAGGGCGAAGAAACGCTCGGTCGACTCCGACGGGGCGCGCGCCACCACGAGGAATCCAGCGCCCGCCGCGCCCACCGTCCCGATCAGCTCCGCGATCGACTGCCCGCGCTCGAACTCGCAGCGCGCCAGCATCTCGAGCAACATACCCAAATGCTCAGGCCCGCGCCCCACCGGTAGAATCGCCGGAAAACCTTTCACCGCGCAGTCCGTCGCGATACCGAACGACGCCCCCGACTCCGCGAAACGCCCCGCGAGCGCCGCCAGCACCTCGAGCGCGCGTTCGAAGCCCCGCCTGTCCTCGGCCCGCCTGAACCCCAGCCCCTCAAAGAGAAAGAAAATCTTCTGATGCGAGGTCGGCTCGAAAATCTTCTCCTGAAGCTTCCCGAGCCGCGCGCTTGCCTTCCAGTGGATTGTCCGCGCCGGCCTGTTGCCTACATACTCGCGCGTGCCCTCGTACCACGCCGGATCCTCAATGATCCCCTTCGACGGATGGATCCCGAAATAATCGCGGAACGGCACATCGAAAAACCTCAGCGCCACTCGCCTCGGATACACCACGATATTCCAAGCATCGCGCAGCTTCCTGTCGCTCCGGAAAATTCCCAGCAGATCGCCCCCGTGCGCGTGCGCGGGCCCCAGCGCGTACACACCCCGCCGCCGCGCCACAAAACGCCAGGACCCCTCAAGCTCCTCAAAAGGAAGAAGCCCCGCCTCGCCCCCCGCCGACCCAATCCCTGCGCGCTCCACCGCCTCGATGCCCGGCCCGCGGTAGTAGAGATCGTCGCGCTGTGCTCCCTCACCGCCCTGCGCATCGCCCTGCGCACCACCGTTGCCCACTGCCTCGCCGCGCGCGTCATCAGCCAGCACCATAATCCCGGAACTCGCCTCAGGCGCCCTTGGCGTCTCAACCTCAAGCCCGAACCAGAGCGGCAACGCCTTCTGATTGACCACCCGCGCCCGCACCGAAAAGGAATCGCCCGCGTAGAGCTTCTCCGTGTCGCAGCGCATCGAAATCTCCACCCGCGCGAGACTGACCCGCCCCCACACCCGCATCGCGAGCATCACCACGAGCGTAATGAGCGCAAACGACGCCAGCGGCAACGCCCGAAACGCCGCCGCGAAAAACGCCACCACGCCAAGCCCCACCAGCGAGACAGAGAACACAAAATAACTCGATTCGTTTTCGTTCATGATCCACCGGATAGCCCTCGAATGATACCACGCCCCTCGCGCCATGGGCCATCCGGGCCGCCCGACCGGATCAACGCGAACAAGACTTTGACAGGATGACAGGATACACCATGATCAACAGAATGTTTCTTTAGGCGAAAGACCTTCCGCGCGAACCCTCTCTTTTTTTCCCCTAAAAAGGTCTTAATCCCGTTGATCCCGTCGTATCCCGTAATCCTGTCCATATTTAGACCGGATCAACAAGCACAAGACTTTGACAGGATGACAGGATACACCATGATCAACAGAATGTTTCTTTGGGCGAAGAGCCCCCGCGCGAACCCTCTCTTTTT
>JAKALZ010000075.1 GCA_021813065.1 bacterium | reverse complement strand
CGGGCCAGTACCGGTCTATCGCCTGGCGGTAGCGCCCCTCGATCTCAGGATCGAGCTCGTCTCCCTCGGTTGGCTGCATCATGATCACGGGAGCGTCGACATAGCTGTCCAGATTGATGAGCTTGAGTATGCCGTCGAGCAGGTCCGCGATGCGGATTCCATCAGCCCTGATCACGCGTGGATTCAGCGAATCACCGCAGAAAAACGCGTCTGCCAACACAAGCTCATCGCCATGTCCCATCCTGTAGAGCACGGAGAGTAGCTCGGCGGAAATACAGGGTTTTATTCCAATTAGCATAGCCGCTCCTTTGCGTTGAACGAAGGAATTTGGCCCGGCGCGAGGCGCGCCGCGCGCGGATCGAAGATCGAAAGCTCCCGAAGCGAGGGAGGTTCGGCCCCTCGCTTCGTGCAGTCGAGCGCGGCGACCGAGGTCGCGAGGCGCAGTATCGCTTCCAATTGCTCAGAGCTGAGCGCGGCGATATCGTGGCGCTCTCGAACGCCGAGCCATCCGAGCCCCGCGAGGAGCGCCGCGTGAAAACTGTCTCCGGCACCGATAGTGTCGACCACCTGCACGGCGATCCCTGGAGCGTCGATCCGCCGCTCTCGCGTGAGAAGACTCGCGCCCTGCTCTCCCTTAGTCAGCGCGACGAGACGCGGCCCAAGCGACAGCACGATGCGGGAGGCCTCTTCCGCGGGCCGTTCGTAGATCCATTCGAGGTCGGAGTCGCTCGCCTTGACGATGGCGCTCCTCGCGCATACCCACTCGAACCGCACGCGAAATTCTGCCTTGGAGGCGATGAGCGTGGGTCTGATGTTCGGATCGAAGCTCACCATCAGCCGCCTGTGCTCGCGTTCGATGAGCGAGAGGATCGTCGAACAGGATGGTTCCTGCATGAGCGATATCGACCCTACAAGGAGAAACGCGCAGCTTGAAGGAAGCGCCGGCGGAAGTTCTTCGGGGTAGTAGAAACGGTCCGCAGCATCGGCGGAGTAGAACGCGTACTTCGCGTTTCCCGCGTCATCCCGCTCGACGAAGGCGAGCGTCACCGCCTGATCGCTGCGCTTCAAAAGGGAGATATCGACTCCTGATCCCCGCAGTTTCGCGACAATCTTGTCGCCGAGAAAATCGTTTGAAGTTTTCCCGACAAACCAGGTGGGAACCTTAAGGCGCGCAGCCGCGATGGCGCTGTTGTAGGGACAACCTCCCGGGCATGCTTCGAATAGATTCGCCTCGTGCTCCGACGGAACCATATCGATCAAGTTTTCTCCGCACACCGCAATCATAGTCCTGTTGTCTCCCTACACTTCCGGCGCTGGTCCGCAAGGTTACGCAATCATAGCTGAAGGCCGCGATCTTGCCAACCTTGATTTCCTTTTCAGCCGTCTTATAAAAATACACCAGTCTTGCTGTCTTGTATACGTTTACATTCCCTAAAAACATTCTGTGCGCGGATTTTCATTCTGTCAAGGGTGAATGATGCAAACGATTACATCGTTTTTTCTTCAAACTCATCTTGCACGATCGCTTACGAAGTGCTAGAATAATAGAAAGAGTTTCGAAGCATTTTCGAAGGTTAAACATAAGATATACCGAAGTGCTCCGGAGGATGTGTATGCGACTTGATCTGAGCGAGCGAGAGCGAGCAATCGTCGAGCTTCTCGCGGACCGCTCTTACATCGCGGTTTCCGAACTCGCCTCATCGCTGGGCGTCTCGGAAGTGACAATGCGCGGCGATCTCTCCACTCTTGAGGAGCGCGGATACCTCATGCGCACGCGCGGTGGCGCGTCCCCTGCCATTCATCGCAGCATTCTCGAGCACCAAAAGCTCCACACCGAAGAGAAACTCCGCATCGCGAAGCGTGCCGCGGAGCTCGTCTGCAACGGCGACCGCATCATGATCGAAGCTGGCACCACTACGGCCCTCATCACGCGCTATCTTGTCGGCAAACAGGATGTCCAGATCGTAACGAACTCCATGCTCGCCTTCTCATATTCGCGCGCGAATCCAACCTTGAACATGATCCTCACCGGAGGAAACTTCAGGCGGGAAACTGAGTCGCTCGTCGGCCCGATCGCGGAGCGGAGCCTCGAAAGCTTCAACGCGAGGCTGGCCTTTGTGGGCACCGATGGATTTTCGGTGGCGCGCGGCATGACCCCGCAATTCACCGAAGGGGCGGAGATCGTGCGCGCCATGAACGCGCGCGCGGAGATCACCTGGCTCGTCGCGGATTCTTCGAAATTCGACAAAGTGGGATTTGTGAGCGTGCTTCCGCTTCGCGCGGTGCACGGCATCATCACCGACAGCGGTCTATCACAGGAAGCGGCCGAGGCGCTGCGGGCTCAGGGGCTCGAGCTGATCCTCGCGTAATTTCAAGGAGAAGTAGCCATGGCAACGAAGATTATCATGCCGAAACTCGGCAATACGGTGGAATCGAGTATCATCCTCTCGTGGAAGGTCAAACCGGGCGATACAGTGCATAAGGACACGATCCTCTGTGAGATAGAGACCGACAAGGCCACGATGGATGTTCCCGCTGGCGAAGAGGGCACCGTGCTCGCTCTCCTTCAGCGGCAGGGCGACGATGTGCCCGTCCTCGCGCCTATCGCGGTAATCGGAAAACCCGGTGAAACCTGGACAGAAGAATCAGGCTCCTCGGACGCCGGTGCCGCCCTGAAGGATGGAGGCTCCGCTCAGCCCGCCGAGGAACATCAAGCGGTGAGCCCGCGCGCCAGACAGACCATATCGCGGCTGGGTGTCGCTCTCGACGCGGTCGCGGAGGGTAGCGGCCCTAGCGGCAGAGTGATCGAGCGCGATGTGGTCGCGGCCTCGCAGCACGTCGCGACTTCCGATCGCGAAGCCGAACAGCCCGCGAAATCCTCAGAACCGTCGATTAAGACAGGCTCCTCGGCTCCAACATCCGCCCAGGCTGCCTTCACTTCCACCACGCGCGACGTGACCTCTTCGACCGGCCCCGAATTCGAGACCGTCCCCCTTATTGGCATTCGAAAGCGAATTGCGAGCAAAATGCGCGACTCCCTCGATACCACCGCGCAGTACACCGAGCACAGCTCAGCCGACGCCGAGCGCCTCCTTGCCCTCCGCGCGCGGCTCAAAGAGAACAAGAATCCAGATGTCGCGGCGATCACAATCGGCGACCTCGTGCTCGCGGCCGTGCTCAAGGCTCTGCCCGAGTTCCCCGAGTTCAACGCGCACCTTGAGGATGGCGTCCTCAAGCTCTTCAAACCAGTCCACCTCGGCGTCGCGGTCGACACTCCGCGCGGCCTCATGGTGCCCGTGATCCGCGAAGCCCAGGCGCTCCGCCTTACTGGCATCTCAAAAGAAGTGAAGCGGCTCTCGCAGGCATGCCAGGGCGGAAGCGCCGCGCCCGAGGAGCTTTCAGGCTCGACCTTTACCGTGACGAACCTTGGCGCGTACGGCATCGAGCAGTTCACGCCCGTGATCAACGCGCCTGAGACCGCGATTCTCGGCGTCTGCGCAATCAAGCCGGCGCTCACGCAGACTGAGAAAGGCATCGAAACGCGCATGCGCATCGGGCTCTCGCTCACCTCGGATCATCAGGTTATCGACGGCGCCTACTCCGCGCGCTTTCTAAAGCGCCTCGCTGAAATCATCGCCGATATCGATATTATGTTCTTATAAAACATGGAGTTGAAAACTATGAGCAATTACGATGTCATTATTCTCGGTTCAGGACCTGGAGGATATCTGGCCGCTGAGCGTCTCGCGGCCGAAAAAATCAAAGTCGCCCTCATCGAAAAACAGGATGTGGGCGGCACCTGCCTCAATGTGGGCTGCATTCCCACCAAAACCCTTCTCAACAGCGCGAAGCTCTATGCGCACGCAGTCGAGGGTGCGAAATTCGGCATCGAAGTCGAAGGCGCGAAAGTGAACTGGACGCGCGTGCAAGCGTGGAAAGACGAGGTCGTCGCACGGCTGCGCCGCTCTGTCGAGTTCACGCTCAAAAAAGAGGGCGTCGACATCATTCGGGGCTGGGGAAGCCTTGCGGGAGGACACAGTGTCGTGGTCCGTCAGGCTGAACCGGGCACTGGAGCCCCCGCGCCCGAAGCTTCCTCGGCAGCACGCGGTGCACGCTCAAGCGCGGATGCTGTCCCACCTCCCGCGGAAGTCCGCCTCGATGCCGACCAGATCATTGTCGCCACGGGTGGCTCGCCCATTCTGCCGCCAATTCCCGGCGCAAAGGGCAACCCCGTCGTGCTCGATTCGACTGGCATGCTCGGGCTCAAAGAAATTCCACAGTCGATCTGCGTCATCGGCGGCGGCGTAATCGGCGTCGAGTTCGCAAGCCTTTTCTCTTCGCTCGGCTCCAAGATCACCGTGATCGAGATGATGGACGAGATCGTGCCCGTGATGGATCCGCAGATGGCGATGGCCCTGCGGAACGCCCTCAAGCAGGTGACTTTCATGCGGAGCACGAAAGTCACCGCGATCGAGGGCAACAAAGTGCTCTATGAGGCCAAAAGCGGAGAAAAGGGCGCGGTCGAAGCCTCGGTGATCCTCATGTCGGTGGGGCGAAAGGCGAACATCGAGGGCTGGGGCGCCCAGGAAGCTGGCCTTGAGATCAAGAACCGAGCCGTGGCGGCCGACGCGCGCCTGCGCACCAACCTCCCCGGCATCTGGGCGATCGGCGACGTGACCGGCAAAAGCCAGCTCGCGCACGCGGCCTACCGCATGGCCGAAGTCGCCGTGGCGGACATCCTCGCAGTGCGCGCGGGAACGAAGAGCGCGGCGCAGTTTGTGCCCGAAACAGTTCCCTGGGCGCTGTTCTCGCTGCCTGAGGCGGCCGGCGTTGGGCTGACGGAGCGTGAAGCGGTGGCGCGGGGCTACGAGGTGACGGTGCTGAAGACACCGTACGCGGTGTCCGGCCGCTTTGTCGCGGAAAATGGCATTACCGCTCCTGGCTCCATCAAGATCGTCGTTGAAAAGGGCACCGAGCGAATACTCGGCGTCGCCATGCTTGGCGCCTACGCGTCGGAGCATATCTGGGGTCTGACCCTTGCGCTCGAGCGAAGGCTGACCTTGCGCGCGCTGCGAGAGATGGTGTTCCCGCACCCCACGGTGTCGGAAGTGATCCGCGAAGCCGCATGGAGCGCGAATGTATAGGCGCGCGGCGCACTGTTGCCTTGGCGCGCCTGGCAAAGGTCTTTGCCCTGCCGAGCGCCGCGCCGCGGGCTCAAAACCCAACAACGAAACAATTGAAGCACAAGGAGAAAGGATATGCCGAAATCACTGACTATTGAGCCGGAAAATGTAAGGAAGCCAGGGACCATCAAGATTCCCGAGATTCCCGTCAACCAATATATAAGGAACATTAACGATGAGCGCGCGCGCTTCGGCGACGAAGGCCTCAAGGCCATGCTCCACGACATGATCGTGGTCCGCGAGTTCGAGACCATGCTCAACACCTTCAAGACCCAGGGAGCCTGGGAAGGCATTGAGTACAACCACAAGGGTCCCGCCCATCTCTCGATCGGCCAGGAAGCCGCTGTCGTCGGACAGGCCGCCGCACTCGACCCCGAGGACTTCATCTTCGGATCGCACCGCAGCCACGGCGAGATCCTCTCAAAGTGCCTCTCCGCGGCGCGCAAGCTCGACGAGGCGAAGCTCACCTCGATCATGGAGTCGTGGCTCAATGGCGAGACCTTCGCCTTCGCCAAGCGCATGCCCCACCGCGACAGCTTCTCCCTCGTGCGCAACTTTATCGTGTTCGGCACCCTCGCGGAGATCTTCGCGCGCAAGGCCGGTTTCAACCGAGGGCTCGGCGGCTCGATGCACGCCTTCTTCCTGCCCTTTGGCTCCATGCCCAACAATGCGATTGTCGGCGGCTCGGCGGACATCGCGCTCGGCTCAGCCCTCTACAAGCGCATCAACAAAAAGCCTGGCATTGTCATTGCCAACATCGGCGATGCTTCCATGGGCTGCGGCCCTGTCTGGGAAGCAATGATGATGTCATCGATGGACCAGTATCATACCCTCTGGCCCGAGTCGGCAGGCGGCGCACCCCCTATCCTTTTCAACTTCTTCAACAATTTTTACGGCATGGGCGGCCAAACCTATGGCGAGACCATGGGCTACGGCATACTCGCCAGAGCGGGAGCGGGCATCAATCCCGACGCCATGCACGCCGAGCGTGTCGACGGCCTCGATCCGCTCGCGGTCGCGGACTCCGTCCTCAGAAAAAAGAAACTCCTTCTCGAGGGCAAGGGCCCCGTCCTCCTCGACACCATCACCTACCGGATCTCGGGCCACTCGCCCAGCGACGCCTCGAGCTACCGCACCAAAGAGGAAGTCGAAGAGTGGCAGCAAGTCGACTCCATCGAAGAGTTCTCAAAGTACCTCGAAAAGAATGGCCTCGTGACGAGCGCCGATGTCGACGCGATGCGCGCCGAGGTCCGCTCGACCATCGTCGAGGCGGCCAAGCTCGCCACCAACGAGACAGAGTGCCCACGCGTCGACGGCGCCTTCATCGAGTCCGTGATGTACTCCAACACAAAGAAACTCGCACTCGATGAACGACAGCCCGAAGTGCTCCAGGCAGGCGACGACAATCCCCGCGTGCAGTCGATCGCGCGGCGCGCGCGCTACGCCTTCGACGAAGAGGGGAAGCCCCTTCCCAAGAACAAGGTCTACCAGTTCCGCGACGGAATCTTCGAGGCGATGCTCCACCACTTCAAGATCGACCCCACGATGGCGGCCTGGGGCGAGGAAAACCGCGACTGGGGCGGTGCCTTCGCCGTCTACCGCGGCCTTACCGAAGCCCTGCCCTACCCCCGCCTCTTCAACAGTTCGATATCTGAGGCAGCTATCGTCGGTTCGGGCGTCGGGTACGCGCTCTCGGGCGGACGCGCCGTGGTCGAACTCATGTACTGCGACTTTTTGGGCCGCGCAGGCGACGAAATCTTCAATCAGGCTGCCAAGTGGCAGTCGATGTCCGCGGGCCTCCTCAAGATGCCCCTCGTGGTGCGCATCTCGATCGGTAACAAGTACGGCGCCCAGCACAGCCAAGACTGGTCGGCACTCGTCGGCCACATCCCGGGCCTCAAAGTCTACTTCCCCGCCACGCCTTACGACGCCAAAGGCATGATGCACCTGGCGCTGAGCGGGACCGATCCCGTCATCTTCCTCGAGAGCCAGCTCCTCTATGATATGGGCGAGCAGTTCGAGAAGAGCGGCGTGCCTCAGGGCTACTACGAGCTGCCCGAAGGCAAGCCCGCAGTAAAAAAGGCCGGCAAGGACATCACGATCGCGACCTACGGCGCGACGCTCTACCGCGCGCTCGACGCCGCGAAAATTCTCGAGGAGAAGTATGGCCTCTCCGCCGAAGTGATGGACCTGCGCTTTATCGCGCCCTTCGACTATGAGCCGCTCCTCGAGAGCGTGCGCAAGACTGGCCGCCTGGTGCTCGCCTCCGACGCGGTCGAGCGAGGTTCTTTCCTGCACACGATCGCCTCAAATGTGCAGGATTTGGCCTTCGACTGGCTCGACGCGCCTATTACCGTGGTGGGCTCGCGCAACTGGATCACGCCCGCGGCGGAGATGGAGAGCCTCTTTTTCCCGCAGCCGGCATGGATTCTCGACGCGATTCATGAGAGAATTCTCCCGCTTAAGGGGCACGCTCCCAGCACCGTGCAGACAGCCCAGGACATCGCGCGGCGTTATCGCGCGGGAGTCTGAGGCACAAGGTGGAACAATCGATGCGCGATATACATGAAGCGGAACGCGCCGTGGCCGACCCGGGCGCGGCGTCGGCGGAGCGGCTCGCGGCGCTTGCCGAAATCACCAAGGCGAGCGGGCTCGGTTCTGATGGGCTCGGTTCTGATGGGCTCGGCGCCGCAGGCAGACGCGGC
>JAKALZ010000074.1 GCA_021813065.1 bacterium | reverse complement strand
GCTGGTAGAGCAGCGAGTGGCGCGGAAAGAGCGTGAAGGTCCCCTTCATCTCCTTCCAGGGTTCTCGCAGCTTGTAGGTAAAGTTGTAGCCGATGGCGCCGCCGATGTTGACATAGTTGGTTTCTTTGGGCTCGAGGAGGTTTTCCGCTTGTATGGACATGGTCTTCCCCAACCACCGGTTTTTTTTAACACCGAAGAAATATTGAACAGTGGCTCCGAGACCGAGCAGACAGATCGCGAACAAAAAGTAGGGATTCATCGTTTTAATTCCTTTCCGTGTAAGAATTGCCGCATCAGCGGTTCGAGGCCGATGGCGACGAGGTCGTCCCGCGACTGGATTCCATCGCGGGAAAAATTGTAGGTAAAGCGCGGCAGATGGCTCAGCTTGGGGTCGATGTGCCACTCGGCGTCCGATACGCCTTGCTTGTTGAGGCAGATCGCGGAGAGAGGAATGCCGAGGCGCGTGAGTTCATCCTTGATTCTCAGCGCTTCGAAGATTGAGAGTTCGTCGGGGTTGATGATCACGCTGATAAAACTGTGCTTTGAAAAGAGCGTGTTCAGCATCGCGAGTCGCTCGCGTATGCTGCGCAGTTTTCCGTACACCTTGTCGTCCTCTTTGTCGACACAGCTCTCCGCCACCGGCGAAGAGGGGTTCAGCTTGACGATAGTCTGGCGGCTCTTGAGAATCCTCTCCCTGAGTTTGGTGAGCTCAGCGACCCAGAGCCCGGATATAGCGGGCAGAGCGAGGAATCGGAGCGAGAGCGCGGTTGGCGGCGTGTCGAAGACAACGAAATCGTAGTGGGGGGCGAGATTGCAATGCACATCCTCGATGGCCCACAGTACCGCGTACTCTTCGGTGCCGGGCGAATATTTTAGGATACCGAAGAAAGAGTCGAGGTTGAGCGCCATATCGTACGAATAATTGGATTTAAGCTGTTCGCGGCTCTCTTTGAGATATTTATCGACCCATTCGGACAGATCAACCTCGAGCGCGTCGAGGTTTGGTTCTACATTGATCGGTTTTCCGTTGAGTGAGGCGCGCAGCGCGTCGCCGAGATTGTGCGCGGGGTCGAGTGAGACGATGAGTACCCTTTTGCCGCTTCTCGCCAAAGTGAGCGCGAAAGCGCTTGAGAGCGTCGTCTTTCCCACACCGCCTTTGCCAAGAAAGAAAATCGTATTCTGCATCACAGCTCCTCAGTCTATCTCGAGCATGCCCATGAGAACGCCGAGGGGGTCCTGCGAGAGATCGGTTCTCGCGAGCAGTATCGTCAATTCCTTTTCCATAAAAGGCAGCAGTTCGACCGCGATGGGAGAAGGCGGCGAAGGGAGACCCGCAAAACCACCCAGAATGAGGAGCGCGAAGATATTTTCAAGCTCTTTGAGCTCGAAATCGAGCATGCCTGTGGCTTTTTCGCGGTTGACTTGAACCACGGTGTCGAGTGCGGCTTTCAGGAAGTGTCCAACGCGAATAGGCATAGTGCTTCCTCGATTCGTACATTTCATCTCTACCGAACAATCACGCTGCGCTGTATATCATAGCTCGGAGAAAACCACGCTGGCAAGGTTGCGGAAGAACAGGAATTCTGGTCGCGCGCGAACGCGTCACGCGCGGAACGAGCGCGCGCATCCGTGTTCCCATTCGGATAAAAAAAGCCGGATGGCCAGGCCATCCGGCTTCTGTACATTTGAACGACATGGTCTCGTTATGCCATGTCAGCGTCCGTCTTCCAGTTCTTTCTGAACGAATTGATCATGATGAAGTTGAGCACGAGCATGAAGAGCGTGATCAAGCCGACGACGATGCCGGTAATGACGCTGGTCGTGCTCGAACCGCTCCTGAAGAACACGGGGATGATCACGATTTCGTACCAGATGAGGGCTACCGTAACGGTGATCCACAACAGCACCGCTGGGATGAATGTCATATTGACGTACTTTGGATTAAGTTTTTTCTTGACCCAGACAGTCACGGTGAGCATGACCACCGAGGCGAGCAGTTGATTGGCGCCGGAGAAGGCCGGCCACAGGACTGTGTAGCCGCCGGAGCGCGCGAGGAAAATACCGATGAAAGCGATTGTGATTGAAGCGACCCACTTGTTCGAAAAGACCTTGAAGGTTCCAGGGCGCGTTTCCTTGAGAGGTGCCGCCATTTCCTGAATGATGTAGCGTCCAAGCCTGTTTGTGGTGTCGAGGGTTGTGAGCGCGAAGGTCGATACCCACACCGCGGAGAACATTGTCATGAAGCTCATGGGCAGGAAAGGAAGCTTGGTGCTGACCATCATGGAGAAGGACTGGACGAAGCGGGGGATAGCGCCGGTCGTTAGAACTTTATCGGCACCGAGCGCGGCCGCGCCGAAGCCCGCGATCGAGACAATGACGAGCGTGGAGAGGAAGCCTTCGACAAGCATCGCGCCGTATCCCACAAATAACGCATCCTTTTCTTCTCTCAGCTGCTTGGCGCTTGTGCCGGAGGCAACGAGAGCGTGGAAGCCGGAGAGCGCGCCGCATGCGATAATGAGGGGCACGGTCGGCCAGAAGGGCGAGGGCTGGAGCGCTCCCGCGGGGCCGATCAACTTCGCGCTGAACGATGTAAAGGCAGGAACAGAATCGAGAGGACCAAAGCTGATAAGCGCGGCGATACCGCCCATGAGGAGTCCAAAATAGAGGAAGAACGACGAAAGATAATCGCGCGGCTGTAAGAGCAGATTAACGGGCAGCGTGGAGGCCAACACGATGTACACAAAAATAATGAGGAAGTAGATGTCCTTGGCCATCTTGACTGGGAGCAAATTCCCAAAATAGAACGCGAAAAGGATAAGCACGAGTCCAATCAGGGTGCCCCAGCCGAGCCCGAGCTTCGAGCGATACATGGCGAAGCCGGCGATCACGGCGGCGACACAGAAGAATACGAAGGCGAAAAACACGCGTCCATCCGCGGCGAACTGCCCGGCTACGATGTCGCCGAATGCCGCGACCACAAGAATGCAGAGGAACAGCGTGAACCATCCGAAGGTCTTTCCGGCTTTCTTACCGATCAAGTCCTGCGCTACGAACTGGACGGAGCGTCCATCGTAGCGAACAGATGCGGTGAGGGCCAGGTAGTCGTGGATGGCGCCAAGGAAGATATTTCCGAACCAGATCCAGAGGAGACCAGGCAACCATCCCCACGCTATTGCCATCGCGGGGCCTGTTATTGGTCCCGCCCCGGCGATCGAGGCGAAGTGGTGACCAAATAGAACGTATTTTGAGGTAGGCACATAATCCACGCCGTCCGAGAGCCGTTTCGACGGTGCCTCGGGTGCCTCCTTACTCTTGAGCAGCTTGTCCCGTAGAACCCGGCCATACGTAAAGTAGAAGACCAGGTAAATCGCGAGAGCGACTAGAGCAATCAACGTTGTCATGCAGTCCTCCTGAATTAAATACGGATGCCATATTGTAAATTCACTTTCGCAAACCCGTCAAATGCTTTTTTCAGAAAGTCTTTAAATTACACGTTATTCTATATGCGCTTTCATTAATTCAATTTCATTTATTTGAACAAAGAGCCGAAAATATTGAAGGGTTTACCATGGAAAATATTGATATCATTGCTGATCTCGGGAGCGGATTTTTCCGTGTCGGAGCGTCGCGGCTCGTTGGCAATCTTCAATCGAATATCTATCTGTTGATCGATGAGGGAGAAGTGATTCTCTTTGGTCCTGGCGCCGAAGTCCAAAAGGATGAACTCAAAGAGAAAATTCAGAAGTGCATTGCGCTGAGATCGCTCAGTGCTATTGTTGTTCACGGCGAGGAGCCAGGTTCATCTTCCAGCCTTCAATTCTTCGAAAAAGAAGGTTCGCGAGCCAAGATCGCGACACATTGGCGCACCTGGAGTCAGCTTCGATTCTATGGTTTAGTTTCCGAACCCTATGTCATCGATGAGCGCGGTTGGATGTTGCGGCTCTCTTCGGGCAGAACACTTCAGTTTATCCCGACCCCTTACTTGTACCAGCCAGGCGCGTTCGCCACGTACGATCGCGTTTCGAAAACGCTTCTCACAGGTGCGCTTTTTTCTTCGTATTCCGATCAGCCCTCGCTTATGGCGGATGAGGATTTTTTAGAGCGCCTCAAGAATTTCCATCGAGCGAATATGCCTTCGCGAGAATTTCTCGCTCCCGCGACACACATTCTAGAAGGGATGAATATCGCCCGAATCTTGCCGACCTATGGCTCGATTATTCAGAGCGACATCCATCACCTTTTGCGGGAATTATCGCGGCTTGAGTGCGGTGAGTTGGCGCGGACTGATTCTTACGAGAATCTCTACGCGGGTATGGCACTCTCGGGAACGTCGAGCGACGACGTGGAGCGCCTTAAGCAGGAAGTTCAGCTGCTGCGCAAGCTCAACGAAGAATTGAACCACAGCATCGCGGTTTCGAAAGACAGGGCGATACGCGATACAGTGACGGGACTCTACTCCGAAATATTCTACAAATCGTTTATTGAAGAAGAGGCGGCACTTCGCATCGCCGAGCTCGGCGATCAGGATCATGTGCTAGGCGTATTCGGAATCGACGAGAATATCGCTCAGTTTGAGTACAAGTATGGCTCGGGCGAAGTCGAGGCGCTCCTTCAGGGTGTCGCCCGCGCGATCGAATCGAATATTCCTCATGGGGCGATGGCGTTCAGGTTGCACGGCGCGACCATGGCGGCGTGGATTCCCGAAATCGTTTTCCAAAACGCGATCGATCTCTTCGATAAAATTCGATATGAGATCGAGACTTCGAAGACATTCGTGGAACCGATCACTATTTCCATCGGCGTGGCAACATTAGCTGAAGCGGCGACCACGCAGCCCGATTTGGAAAAAGTGAGTTCGGAGATGACTGATCTTGGTGTGCGCCGACTCAGGCTCGCACGCCGGAAGGGTGGCAACACTGTCTATTTCGCGACCGCGGAGGAGAACGAATCTCCGTCGATGGCGCGCATCCTCATTGTGGACGACGATGAAGTGAATGTCGATGTGCTGAAGACTTTCCTTGTCAATCAAGGTTACTCGATTCTTACAGCACCCGATGGGCAAGAGGCCCTCTCAATCCTGCAGAAGGAGATCGTGGACCTGGTGATCACCGAACTCATGGTGCCCAAAATCGATGCCTACCTTCTCAAGGAATCCATGCTCTCAAAATCGGCGACAAAGGATATTCCTGTCATTGTGATATCGCACCTCAAGACCGAGTTGACCATCAGGCGCGCGCACCGATTGGGCATTATCCACTATCTCCAGAAGCCCATAATACTTGAGGAACTTCTCGGTATCGTGCAGAATCTCACGGAGACAGGGAACAGCGAATGAATATCCCATCCGAATATCTGTTGGGCGCGGTGATCATTTTTCTCTGGCTGACCCTCTATGTCATTATCGGGACCATGCTCAACAAGGTCCGAGTGAAAATAAACCTCGAAAACCTCAAAACGGATCTCAGACAGCTTCCCCAGATATTCGCGCCAACCTACGAGCAGAATCCGCGCAAGATGCGCTCGCTCCTCGTGCACATTCTTTACTTGACGCAAAACGTTAAAATTTCTCAAATTCAGAAGCAACAAGTGTTCAACGCTACCGCGGTACACTATTTTGAACGCACCCAACTCCATCGGCTGAAAAGCAACAGTCGATTCAACAGAATGAGCGCCGCGAGGTATCTTGCGAGCATCAACACCGACAACGCGCGCAAGGCGATCGAAACCGCGCTGCTCAAAGAAAAGCATTTCGCCACAAAGCTCTACCTCGCCAACTCGCTCGCGGACATCAATGATCCGCGCTCCCTCGCGGTGCTCATCCAGAGCCTCTATGGCTCGCACTACTGGTATCGCAATAAGGTCAATATGATGATCGCGGGCTACCGCGATGTGGTCCGCGAGCTCATTCCGGGATATTTTTGGAGTACTGACATAGAGATACGCGAACTGCTCGTCGACCTCGCGGGAACAATCCCTTCAGAAGAATCTCGAGATTATCTCATCGACATACTGCACCGGGGCCTCGCCGAAATCGAGACGCTCAAGCAACTCACCGCCAACCTTCCAGAAAAATGCTGCTACTACTGCGTCAATGGGCGACTCGCGGCGGACGAAACGCACCGGCAGTGTCCTTACCGCGGCAAGGTTGAAAATGGCTTCCGATGTCGGAAGTACAGAACCCTCGTCACAAGCCTTTCGCCAGCCTCTAATTACCGTCGCCTGATGCTCAGGGCCGCGGAAACTCTTGAAAAATTCTACCCTGACGTGCTTCTCTCTGAATATTATCTTGAGCACGTCGACCGTGGCATACAGTCGATCGCGGTGCGCGCGTTGGGGCAAGTCGCGAAGATTCAAAATTTCCAGAAACTCATTCTCTATCTTGGGCGCGAGGAGACTGCCACCGCCGCGCGCGAAGGCTTGCGCAATTTACTGAACAATCACCCGAACTACACCCCTCGGATGATTGAACAGTTTCAGATCTCCAAAGGCATGCTCCACCAGCGATTGGCCGATGTGCTCTCTCAACGCATCGAGTATGTGATAACCAAGCTGTTTGGCGACGAGCGCGGCTTCGCGGCGGGGGTCATCGATGAGCTCATATCGATGGATCGAGTCTCTGAGATTATTGAATTTCTCAAACGAAACAAAAACGCTGAACTTGAAACCAGATTGATCGAGATCATTCAACGACGACTGACGGACAGCGAGCTGCTCGCGCGGGAGTGCGGGCTGTTTCTTCCTGAGCGTATTCTCGATCGATTGGGTATCGGGAGACTTTCGCCACCCGTGAAAAAACGCGAGGAAAAAATAGACAAAAAGCTTGTCCGAATGCTGTGGTTTGTAATCATGTTCGCGATTGGAATATTTCCTGTTCTTTATATTGTAAATAATTATGATAAATTAGGCACAATGTCGTTCATTGAGAACATAAAATACTTTGTCCTCAGTTTCAATGTGAATTTTTCCTATTACGCGATTACCATCAATTTCACCTATTTGCTCTTGCTCTTTTTCTCAAAATTGAACATCCGCCGGGAGGCGCGGCTTTGGGAGCTCAAAAGCCCCAATATGCTCTTCAAACCCCGGATGCTCCCTTCGGTGTCCATCATCGCGCCCGCGTATAACGAAGAGACCACGATCATCGAGAGCGCGAACTCCCTGCTCAATCTCAAGTATCCCGACTATGAGCTCGTCATCGTCAACGATGGATCGCGCGATGAGACGCTCAAGACACTGATCGACCACTTTGATCTCAAGAAGACGGACTTTTCATATCAGCTGAGGCTCAAGCACTATCCGATTCGCGGTATCTACACGAATCCCGCGATACCAAGGCTCATTGTCGTCGACAAGGAGAACGGAGGGAAAGCAGACACGCTCAACGCGGGCATCAATGTGTCGTCGAAGGAGTATTTCTGCGGGATCGATGCCGATTCGCTCCTCGAGTCGGATGCTCTGCTCAAAATCGCGGCGCTCACGCTCGACTATGGTGTGGAAACGCCGGCGCTCGGCGGCAACGTATTTCCCATCAATGGTTGCACGGTCGACAAGGGCAAAATCGAAAAGATCAGCGTGCCGAAGCATTGGCTGGCGCGCCTTCAAACTGTGGAGTACATGCGCGCGTTCATGTGCGGGCGCCTTGGCTGGGATTACCTCAATTCGTTGCTCATTATCTCGGGCGCCTTCGGACTCTTCAGAAAGGAGAGGGTGGTCGCGATCGGTGGATACCTCACAAGCAGCAGTCAGTATCAGCGAGATACCGTTGGCGAAGACATGGAGCTTGTGGTGCGGATCGCGCGGCACATGCGTGAGACGAAACACTCGTACCGAATCAGTTACGCGTTCAACGCGAATTGCTGGACAGAGGTTCCCGAAAAGATGTCCAGTTTACAAAAACAGCGCAATCGATGGCAGCGCGGCCTCATCGATATTA
>JAKALZ010000073.1 GCA_021813065.1 bacterium | reverse complement strand
TCCTAAAGTATTGAATCAAACATCAGTTTTAGGTGGGTTCTACAAGTGCGGAAACGATTATGGATTAGTGGTACGCGGAGATATACAAGTGGGAGAAAATCAGAGCGCTGGCGATGCACGTTGGGCGAATTCTCGTGCTCGAGGAGGGATATCCCTACATTGAGCGCGATATCCGGGGAATATTCGGGGCTCCGGTGCCGATCGCGGGCAAACTCTCGGGCGAGATTCCTCTCGCGGGAGAGTTGAGCGCGAACAGCGTGAGGATCGCGCTCGGGCTTCCGGGCCGCGAAGGTGTGAGCGCCGCAGGCATCGAGGTACCTGGGCGGCCGCCGCAGTTTTGCCAGGGCTGCCCGCACGCGGATTCGTTTACCGCGCTGAAGCGTGCGCTTGAGGGCGAGGCAGATTTCTTTACGGCATCGGACATCGGCTGCTACACGCTCGCGGCGCTGCCACCATGGAACGCTGTCGAGTCCTGCGTCGATATGGGCGCATCGGTGGGAATGGCGCGTGGAGCCGCAACCGTCGGGCAAAAACGCGCGATCGGGGTGATCGGCGATTCAACTTTCTATCACTCCGGCATGACGAATCTGCTCGACGCGGTGCGCCACCGCACGCCGATGACACTCCTCATCCTCGACAATGGCACCACGGGAATGACAGGAGCGCAACCGACCATCAGCCCGACTTCGCAGCTGCCGAAGCTGCTGGAAGGTCTTGGCGTTGTGCATGACCATATTCGAGTGCTCGAGGCGCACCGGCGCGCGATCGACGCCGATGTGGCGGTTATCCGCGAGGAGCTCGCCTATGACGGTGTTTCGGTGATCGTGATGGTTCGGGAGTGCATCGAGTGGCTCAAGAAAGCGAGGAAAACATGACCTTCGATATCATTCTGTGCGGCGTAGGCGGCCAGGGCGGTCTTTCGGTGTCCGTCGTGATCGCGCGGGCGGCGATGGCCGCTGGTTTCCAGGTAAAACAATCCGAGATCCACGGCATGTCCCAGCGGGGCGGCGAGGTTCTCGCGAACCTGCGCATCTCGGACAGAGAAATATTCAGCCCAACCATTCCTAAGGGTCAAGCCGACATTATCTTTGCGTTTGAACCGCTGGAGGCGCTGCGTCACCTCGCGTGGCTTTCGGCTGACCATGGCGCAGTCATTTCCGCGATGACACCGATTCTCAATATTCCTGATTATCCGGACATTGAAGCCGTGCGTGGCGAAATCCGAAGAATTTCCCGTGCGCGGCTCATCGACGCCGATACGATCGCGCGGCAAGCCGGAAACGCGCGTAGCGCGAATCTCGTGCTCGTGGGCGCGGGCGCGGATCTGCTCCCGCTTCCACCCGAGGCAATCGAGCGAGAGATTGTCGCGCTCTTCGCGCGAAAGGGTGATGAGGTAGTGCAGGCGAATCTGAGGGCTTTTCGCGCGGGGAGGGCATTGCGACATGAATGAAAGCGCGGTTCAAAAAGCTGACAAGGAATCTGTTCAAAGCCGCCAGCTGAGCGCGGAGGCAAAGGCACTCCGCGATGAGGCAGCGAGGATTCTCGCTCGGGCTCAGGCCGAGGGGCGCACCGCGCTCACGGAGCTCGAGGGGATGTCGCTGCTCGCGGCCATGGGAATTCGAACGCCGCGCTTTTGGCTCGTGAGGTCCGCAGCGGAATTTTTGGAAAAGGCGGGGGCAAAAGAAGGCTCACCGAAGGGTGGCGGCGCCTCGGCAGGCGCGGCGTCTTTGCGCGCGGCGGGACCCTTCCCCGGAGCAAAGGCTGTGGTCAAGATCATCAGCCCGCATATCCTCCATAAAACCGAGGTGCGGGGAGTCGAGATCGTCGAGAACAGCATCGACGCGATCGCTTCGGCGCTCTTGAGAATGGAGGCTCGATTCGAGGGCACGCCGCGCGACGGATTTACAGTGAACGAATTTGTCGCTTTCGAGCCTACGCTCGGCCACGAGATGATCTTCGGTTACCGCTTCGCGCCGGACTTCGGCCCGATCGTGAGCTTCGGCCCCGGGGGCATTCACACCGAGTACCTCGCCTCGAAGTTCAAGATAGGTGCCGCGAATCTCATCCTCTCGCCGAGAGTCACGGATCGCGCCGCCCTCGAAGCCCAGCTCAAAGAAAACGTCATTTTTGGACTGCTCTGCGCGGGACTCAGAAACACCGTGCGCGAACTCGAACCCGAAGCGCTGGCGCGCGCGCTCCAACGTTTCCTCGACGCGGCCGACGCGCTCGCGACGGCTGGAATCGGAGAGTTCGAAGTCAACCCCATGGTGCTCTCGAACGCAGGAGAGCTCGTCGCGCTCGACTGTCTTGTGACACTCAAGGATTATTCAAAGATCGGACTTGCGCGCGATGGCGACGGCATGCCGATTAACGCGGCCCAGCGCGCTCGCCCCGTCGGCGAAATCGGCAGCGTCTTGAAACCCGCGAGCGCCGCGGTGATCGGCGTCTCGGAGAAGAGCGTGAACAACGGGCGCATCATCCTGCGCAACCTCATTCAGAATGGATTCGACACTTCGAGGCTCTATGTGGTGAAAGCGGGCGTCGAGGAAATCGACGGCTGCCGCTGCGTGCCCGATGTGGCCTCGCTTCCGGAAAAGGTCGATCTTTTCGTGCTCGTGATTCCGGCCGCGGCAACGCCCGCGACCCTCGCCGACATCGCCCGCCACGACGCCGCATGGTCGGTGATCGTCATTCCAGGCGGCCTCGAGGAAAAATCCGGCTCGGGCGCGATCGTGTCCGAAATGCGCGCGGCCCTCGACGAAGCCAGGGCTCGCGGCGCGGGGCCCCTCATCAACGGCGGCAACTGCCTCGGCATCCGCTCGGTGCCTGGCAAGTACAACACTCTTTTCATCCCCGAATACAAACTCCCCATGCCCAAGGGCTCCGTCGCGCCGCTCGCCGTGATCTCGCAGTCGGGCGCCTTCGCCATCACGCGCATTTCGAAGCATCCGGACATCAACCCGAAGTATACGCTCACCCTCGGCAACCAGATGGACCTGACGATCGGCGACTACCTCGAATATTTAGCCGACGATCCTGAACTGCGCGTCTTCGCGGTGTACGTAGAGGGCTTCAAACCGCTCGACGGCGAAAAGACCCTCGAGGCGACACGGCGGATTTCCGAGTCGGGAAGAAGCGTCATTTTCTATCGGGCCGGGCGGACTCAGGCGGGCGCAGGCGCGGCGGCGAGCCACACCGCGAGCATCGCGGGCGACTACCCCGTCACGAAGCAGCTCTTTGCGCAGGCGGGCGCCATTGTCTGCGACAGCCTCGACGAGTTCGACGACGCGATCACCCTCTTCACATTGCTCGAAGGCAAGGTCGCGCGTGGCAACCGGCTCGCCGCTGTCTCGAACGCGGGCTTCGAGTGCGTCGCGATCGCCGACAACCTGGGGAGCATGACGCTTTCGCGCTTCGGTGAACAGAGCGTCGAGGCGCTCGGCGCGCTCTTTAGAAACGCGCGCATCTCCGACATCGTCGACATCCACAATCCGCTCGACCTCACGCCGATGGGCAACGACGACGCCTACGAGGGCGCCTTTCGCACCGCCCTCCTCGATCCGGGCGCGGATCTCGGGATCGTGGGCATCGTGCCGCTCACCGTGATGATGAACACGCTCGCGGCGGAGCCTTCGGTGCACGGCGAGGATGTGACGCGTGAGGATTCGATCGCGGCGCGCTACGGACGGCTCGCCCGGGAGACCGACAAGCCCTTTGTGGCGGTGGTCGACACCGGCCCGCTCTACGACCCCCTCTGCGCGGAGCTCGAGCGGCGCGGGATCGCGGTGTTCAGGACAGCCGACCGAGCGCTCAAAATGCTCGAGCGCTGGCGGACTTCGCCGTCGGCGAGGCTGAAATAAGCGGGAGTGCGAACGTGGCGGCGCGTTTGGGGGCGCGCGGTGCGGGCTCTGCGGCGCGGTTGGGTCGCGCTTCGCTTCAATCGAGCGGCAGCCCGGCCACGCTGAGGGCGCCGAGCCAGGCGAGCGACGAGAGCACTGGCCCCATCTGCGCGATCACGATTTTCGAATCAGGATGAAGGTGGGCGCGGCAAAGCGTGGCGAGGCGCCGCGCGTCCTCTTCAGCGTCGACGTGGGCGATGTGGAGTTCGGCGCGGGCTCCCGCACAGAAAGATTTCTTCACCTTCGAAAAAAGAGCCGCCACAATATTATCCTCTCCCGCGTAGATACCGGCGGTCGTCGCCTTTCCCTCAGCATTAGTCGCGAGGAGGGGGCGCAGCCCGAATTTTCGCAAAATGAGGCTTTTGACACCATGGAGTCGGCCTGACCGAATGAGGCTGGCGAGTTCCTTTACTGCGACAAAGAAAACAACCTTGCTTTTGAGTTTCTCGAGCTCGCGCGCGATATCAGCCGCGCTCATGCCACGCTCAGCCATTTCGACCGCGCGAGCGGTGAGAAGCCCCTGCGCTGATGTGAGTGTCTTCGAATCGAAAACAGCGATTTGAGCGACAGGCGTAGCAGGCGCGGCAGGCATACGCTGTGTGAGCGTTACGCCCCGCAAATCCGACGGTGCGGCGGAAGCCTGCCGCGCCGACCGCGCATCCTCGGAGTCAGGCGTCATCAACGCGCCCGCCTTCTCAGCCGATCTGAGACCAGCCTGGAAGGTTCCCGAAAGTCCCGAACTCAAACCGATATACAGTATTTCGTCCGCGTGCCGCGACGCGAGCGCGAATGCCCGCGCGAATGAAGCGTCAGCCGGTTGGCTCGTCGACATTGAAAACTCAGGCCGCTCCCGCATGCGCGCGTAGAGACTCGCGGTATCGAGCGCGGGACCGTCGGGGCGCGTCTTCCCATCGATCGTAATGAGTGCGGGCACTTTGAGTACACCGTGATCAAAGAGAAAATCCGAGGGCAGGTCGCAACCTGTATCAGTGACAATGGCACAGCGCAGCTTGCGCTGGCGGGTTTGGCGAGCAAGGAGCGTCTGGAGGCGCATGTCATCGACTTTGTGCCCTTCCATGGTTCCTCTCGCGTCGAGGATGTCGAAGATGAGGCTCGGCGTGTCGGTGTGCACGTGGATTTTTACGAGCGCGCGGCCACCTGCCACGACGACGGAATCGCCAAGGGCAGCGAGCTCCGAGCGGATCGCGTCGAGGTCGAGCGCTTCGCCGTGCACAAGGGCCTCCGTGCAGTAACGAGGCGAGGCGGCATGAGCGCTGATCGTTTTGTACGCGCTAAGCTCGCCAGCGACTGCGTCGAAAGCCTCATCATCGAGCAGCTCAAAATCGGCGACATGAGAAGACGCGCCGATCATGTCGATGGAGTAACTCGCGGATTCAATTTTCTCACGCGCGGCACCCAAGGCAGTACCTGGAGATGCTCTATTGGACGCGCTCCGAGTTTCCGACCGAAGCGCGTCCCTCAGAGAACCTGAAGTAATGAACTGCGCGATACCCTCAAGCATGTGCACGAAGCCTTTCGCCCCAGCATCGACGACGCCCGCCCGCTTCATCTCAGGAAGCATGTTTCGCGTTCTGGCGAGCGAGGCTTTCGCGGATTCATAAGCGCTCGTAAAGACGTGGAGAATATCGTCAGACTGCTGAGCCTTTTCATGCATCGCGTGCGCCCAGTCGTGGAGGACGGTGAGAATAGTTCCCTCGCGAGGAATTGAAAGCGCCTTTCGAGTCTGATCCGCCGCGCGTACCGCAGCCGCAGCCAGTCGTTTAGCGCTGATTCGCGCTTCTTGGCCGAGATCTTCAGCGAGTGACGAAAAGAATTGCGCGAGAATCGCGCCTGAGTTGCCTTTGGCTGCCGCGAGCGTAGACCGCGCCGCGTGGGCAAGAACCGTGCCCGCTTTCTTTGGCTTGAAGTTCGAGAGCGAGACAAGCATGGCACGGACGGTGCTTGCCATATTGGTGCCCGTGTCGCCGTCGGGGACAGGAAATACATTGATAGCGTCGAGATTTGATGCATTCTGGATGAGGGATCGCGAGCCGGCCGCGAGCGCGAGCCGAAGGCGTGGTCCATCAATATAGGAAATCTTCATTGAGCATTACAATATTGCAATTTTTGTCAAACCGCAAGGTGGGGCATTGATGGGTTGGCGTGGGGCGCTACCATACATTCGGGCGCTACTCTTTCTTTCCCCGACGCCGCAGAAACTTGAATTTTTCAAAGGCCTTTTCTTCTCCCCTGAATATACGCTTGATATTCGCCCGGTGCGTAAAGACAATAAAAACCGCCACCGCGATACCGAACCCGAGAAGCCAGTCATTGGGCGGCCTACCCTGGGCGCCCAGCGCTACCGCGACAGGCAAAATGATGGCGGCGGTTATCGAAGAAGCTGAAACAATGCCGGTCAACCCCACCACTATCAGGAACCCGATAGCGCAGAAGATGGCGGCAACAGGTGCCAGTGCGATGAGCGCGCCCGCCGCTGTGGCGACTCCCTTGCCTCCGCGAAAGCCCGCGAACACTGGAAACACGTGCCCGACCATCGCGGAGACCGCCCCGACGACCCCCAGCGCTTCACGCGGCGCTCCCGATGCCGCACCAATCCACGCCGCGAGCAGCACCGCGAGCGCCCCCTTGGCAATATCGACAATCGCGACAGGGACAGCGGCCTTGGCCCCGAAGTTCCGCAGCATATTCGTCGCGCCCGTGGCCTTGGAACCGCGCTCGCGCGGGTCGATGCCCCAAAAAAGCTTCCCGACGATGAGCCCTGTTGGAAAGGAGCCCACGAGGTAGGCAAGCGCAAGCGCGACACTCGCGAACATGATATTCATTTGGGTTCTTCCTTAAATATAGAGTATCACAATTGGGAAAACGGTCTACCGGAGGCGCCGGATATCTCGAAGCGGGCGAATCGAGCGCGCATCGCCGCTCATCACGCAACCGGAGGCGCCGCATATCTCGAAGTGGTTGAATTGGGCGCGCATCAATTCATCACGCGCGATCTCGCTCCATCCGCGCAAAGACGTCCTCGAGCGAACCTTGGAACGGCCCCGGCGCCTCCATTTTGATGGAGCAGAGCGCAGCGGCGAATCGCACGGACTCTTGGGGATCGTGATTCAGTCTCCATGCGAGGTAAGCGGCGAAAGTTGTGTCGCCGCGACCTGTGCGGCCCGAGAGATTCGAAGGGGTGAAGGGCGCGCGGTACACTTTGCCGTCCACATGCGCGATGACCTCGGTGTTGTGCGTCACCATGACCTCCAGCTCTCGTCCCGACGCGTTTCGACCCCATGCCGCGATCGTGCGGGCCGCCTTTTCCCTGTCGGTGAGCCCGGTGAGAATCTCGGCCTCTGCGGCATCGGCTTTGAAGTAGCGCACGAGCGGCAAGTAGCGAGACTTGTTCTTCCAATCCCTGAAGAGCATGCGGCGATCCGCCTGAGCCTCGCGGAGAAGCCCCTGCGCGTCCGCCGCGATCTCGGCCTTGCCCGCCAGCTCTTCGATGAGCGAATCGGGCAGCTCGCCGACAAAGAGCCCCGCGAGGTCGATGATCTTCGCGGTGGCGCCCGCGGGAATATCCGTCGCGGCGAAGGGTTCCGCGCTCGAAAGCAGCGTCGTCTCGCGCCGCTCGTGGTCGGCGGAGAGGAACTTGTTCAGTATCGAGGTCGAGTTCGGGCTCTCGATCGACGCGAGGTCGATGTTTTTCTCAGCCTTAGCCACGTCGAGGGCGCGGAAATCCTCGCGGGCGGCCTTCGTGATCGCGAGCACACGCGCGCCCGAGCGCGCGGCCGAGATCGATGAGTACAGAAGCGCGCCTCCGTATAGCCTCGTTTCACGCCCCTGCTCGTCGATGATGATGTCCTTCGATATATGACCCATCATGATGATGTCGTACCGCATCGGATTCTCCTTTACGCGCGTGTAGCATATTTGTGAAATCGTTTTCAGCTTTCTGCAAACGATTTCAGTTGCATTCTGAGAAAGCTGTTCTATAATAGACGAGGTAAATGCAAGGAGGCAATCTATGC
>JAKALZ010000072.1 GCA_021813065.1 bacterium | reverse complement strand
CCAATGATCACATGCTCGCGATTGCTCTTGTTCCAGACAATATCAGCATCGCCGCCACGCTCGCGAAGAGCCTTGAACGCGGCGATTTGTGCTTCGCCCTCGAGGCCAAAGCGATCTCCCGTACCAATAGAAAAACGTGAAAGCCGCATGAATGTTCCTCCAATTTTCTTTTTTATATAATGTCGGTAGTATTCGGAAAGCGCAAGAGAGAATCGCCAAGCGGCGCCCTCATGCGTTTTTGGCATCATTGAACCGCTCTAAGAGGTGCGTATGCTCATTTCCGCAAAGAATATGCTCGAAGGGATCGATGATCGCGAACTCAGCGATCTCATCGACAGAACGATCGCGTCCTCTGGCGCGGACCGCGCGGCACGCATTCTCATTCTGCCGCCCGATATCACGCGCTATCACTCGCGGGCTGGGAGAATCACCGATCTCCTCGTTGAAAAACTCGGCAAAAAGGTGGCGGCAATCATGCCCGCCCTGGGGACGCACGCACCTATGACGCAGGAAGAGATCGCGAAAATGTATCCGAAATCGCCGACAGCGCTCTTCAGGGTCCACGACTGGAGAAAGGATGTTGTTGAGCTTGGCCATATTTCTGAGAGCCGCGTCGAGGAGATCTCAGGCGGAAGAGTGCGCTACGAATACCCAGTTCAGGCGAACAAGCTTCTCGCGTCGGGTGAAATTGACTTCATCTTTTCAGTGGGGCAGGTTGTACCCCATGAAGTCGCGGGCATGGCGAATCACGCGAAGAATATCTTTGTGGGTACGGGAGGCAAGGAGGCGATCGACCGAAGTCACTATGTCGGAGCCGTCTGCGGTTTAGAGGGAATTATGGGGCGGGCAAACACGCCTGTGCGCGCGCTCTTCGACGAGGGACTCGAAATCGCGAAGGCCACGTTGCCCCCCATCGCGTGGATTCTGACGGTGGTAGGGACTGCGAGCGACGGTTCGCTCGCGATGCGCGGGTTCTTTTCCAGTCGCGACAGGACTTCTTTCGAAGAGGCGGCGGCGCTCGCCGCGAAGGTAAATATCCAGCTGCTGCCCGCGCCGATCAAAAAGGCCGTGGTGTGGCTCGACCCGGAGGAGTACCGGAGCACATGGCTTGGGAATAAATCAATCTATCGCACAAGAATGGCGATGGCGGACGGGGGCGAACTCCTCATCCTCGCGCCTGGGCTTCGAGCTTTCGGAGAGGACCCGAAAATCGACGCGGTGATCCGCCGCTACGGGTATCGTCCGAGCGCCGAAATCCAAAAACTCGTTGCCCGCGAGCCCGAACTCGCCGACAACCTCTCCGCCGCCGCCCACCTCATCCACGGCTCCAGCGAAGGCCGCTTCACGATCAGCTACGCGCCAGGCCCCGGCGTTTCTCCACGGGAAATCGAATCGGTGGGCTACCGCTGGGCGGACCTCGACATCGCGCTGCGCCGCTACAAGCCCCAGGGAAGGCTCGCGGGCTACCACCAGGCACCTGGCGACGAAGAATTCTTCTTCGTGCCCAATCCGGCGCTCGGACTCTGGTCAACAGAAGCGCGCATGCGTGGCGCGTGAACCACAGTTCGGCGCATTAATGGCGCGTGACGCGGGACCGCACTCTTAGGCGCGGCCTACTCGCGGGAAAGCGCATGGGGCGCGCGGCGCATTGTGCGTCAGATCCGTGAGCGATCTGGCATATACGCCTTCATCTTTATCGAGATAACGAGACCGTGGGGCATCCGGTTGTGCGCCTCGACGCTCCATCCATGCAGATCGACCACCGATTTCACGATCGTGAGACCGAGGCCATGGCCGGCCTCCTGCCGCGAGTGCGACCCTCGGTAAAACGCGTCGAAAATATACTGCAACTCCTCAGGCGGAACGCCCGGGCCATTGTCGGCGACGGTGAGCACAGGTTGCCCATCTTCGAGGTAGACGAGCATCTCGACCGTGCCCCCAGGCCCCGTGTATCTGAAGGCATTCGACACCAGGTTCTCGACGGTGCGCTCAAACAGGATTCTATTCATCTTCACCATCGGCAATCCTAGCGGAGCATCTTGTGAGATCGGCCCGTTGGGCCTGCCGTAGCCATGCACCAGATTCAGTCCCAACAGACGCGCATCCTCCTCAAAGCGTTTCCCGAGATTGGTCATGAGGGCTGCAAAATTCACACTCTCGAGCGGCGTATTGAAATCATCAATCTTCATGAATTCTATGAGATCAGACACGAGATCTTCGAGCTGCGCGCTCTTTTCGCGGATAATCTCTAGATAGTGCGCACGAGTCGCATCGTCGCTCGCCATGTTGTCGCTGAGCGCGTCGGTGTAGCCCTGAATGAGGGCGATGGGCGTCTTGAGATCGTGGCTGACCCCGATGAGCATGTTCATGCGCCGCGTTATCATATCGCGCAGCGTAATGCGCATCCGGTTGATGCTGTCGGCGAGCGATCGCAGCTCTACCGCCCCACTGCCTTTCACCTCGTGATCCAGCTTGCCGCGCGACACCGTCGCGGTGTCGTTGATCAGGTTTTTGATCGAACGGTTTGTGGACCGCAGGATGAGGAGCGACATCAGCCCCGCGATCAGGAAGGCTCCGAGCGCGAAACTCGAAACGAGCATGAGGTTCTTATTTCTGATATCCTCCTTCGACCAGAAGGGTTGGATATCGAACAAGAGAAGCGGGCTTTTCGACTGACTTTGGTCCAGAGGCAGGAACCTGAGCTCCGGGCGCGGTCTCTCCGCGGGAAGCAGAGGTGGCCTCACGAGATCAGCGACTTCAAGCTTGAAACCCAATGGTAGATTTTTAAAGGATGAAACTTGCACGGTGCCATCCGGGGCAATTAACGCCGCATTGATGATAGGAAGCCCGACTGCTTCGCCGGCGTCGCGGATATCCTCAATGGAGAGGTTCTGTTTTTTATTCCACAGCTGTGCCACTTCATTCAGAAATGCCCTCGTGGGCTCGCGCGGATCGCGCTTGGTCTGCTGGTTCGTAAACACGAGAAGGCCAAAAATGATAGGAAACAGCGTAACCGCGACCGTGAGTATGAAGAACTGCGTGCGGAGCTTCAGTTTCATGCGCTGCTCTCGACGAAGGCTTCGGGGTTGAAGCGGTACCCCATACCATACTGCGTCTGGATGTAGAATGGGTTTGCGGGGTCACTCTCGAGTTTTTTCCTTAGACGCTGAATGTAGACCCCTACCGCGCTCACGTCGCCATATTCCTGACCCCAAACGCGCGCATAGATGTCCTCTGGCGAGAAGGGCTTGCCAGGGCTCCCGACAAGTTCTTTGAGAATGTTGAATTCCCTCGCCGAGAGGCTCATGGGCTCGCCGTCCTTTGTAAGGTACATGCCCTCTATATCCAGCTCATAAGGACCGAACTTCACCACGCTGCCATTCTGGCGTGTCTGGAGCGCGATCGTACGGCGGATATGCGCGCGCGCTCGGGCGGCAAGCACTTTCGGAGGACAGGGCTTTGTCACGAAATCGTCGGCGCCGACACCGAGGCCAAAGATCACATCCTCATCCGCCTCGCGCGCGGTGAGAATCATTACCGGCACCGACTTCGACTTTCTTAGAATTTCAAGAAATTGAAAACCATCCATGCCAGGAAGATTGAGATCGAGCACGATGAGATCCCAGTCCTCGTTCTGCGCGATGGGAAGAGCGCTCTCCGCGTCGAAAGCTAACCGGCACTCGAAACCCTCATTTTGAAGGTAGAGCATGTAGAGTTCGGCAAGCTCCTTCGTATCTTCGACAATCAGGATTTTCCCGTGCATGCTCTCTCCTTGTGCCGGCGATCGCTCAATTGAGGTGGCATTTCAGACGCGACATCGCGCCGGAACACACCGCCCAAGCGCCTACCGGCTTCATTATACTATATCTTTCCTCATTCAATACTGAACCGCGTTCCAGAATATGCTGAACTCTGTCTGTACTTTTTTCACGGAGAAATCGCTGTTCAGCAAAATCGGCACAGAAGCTTGGAGATCGACCGCGTCGTTGAGAATGCCCACGGTGACCGCAGGTGTGGTCTTGTTGCCATTAGGCGCGTACTCTGAGAGACTCGGCCCAATGGCGGTCAAGTCTGAGAATGTGAAGGTCGCGCGACCACCCTGATCACCGACCTGTATCTGCAGCTGAGGATTGAAGCGCATCGAAGTATCGGAAAAATTCCGCAGCGCATAGACAGAACCAGTGACTTGCGTGAGATTTCGCCCCTCGCCGAAACGCCCCGAGAGCGATGCCGAACCCGCTAGATACCACATGCCCGCCTGGGTCAGATCATTCGCCTGATACGTGCCGCTGTTTCTGACCGCGGTGCGCGCGGCCGCGTTTTGAAGGATGCTCGAGTCCGCATACCCTGTGCCGTTGTAGTAGCCCTGCACATGGAGCGCGTAGGAAAGACCGTTCGAATAGCTCGCGGAGTACTTGATGCCAAGCGTCGACTGGAAGAATGGCAGATCTTCAACTCGGTAGGTCTCGTAGGCTCCCGGCGTCGAGCCGGGGCGCACATAGGTGCGATCCGACCCGTAGAGAAGCACATTCTCGCCATATACATCGAAGGGACCGACCGCGCCAGTAAAGGTAAAGATTCCTCGTGGCCGCGCGAGCATGTCGGCGCGAGCATATCCCGCGAGGCTGAGCTCCCAGCCGCCTACCACAAGATCGTACTTGCTCGCGATGGATGAAGAGTCGGCGAGCCCCGTAACGGGCGGCACCATGTAGACCATGAGATGGTTGAGCTTCATCGGCACGTCGACTTTGAAGGCAAAAGGCCCTTCTCGTGCCGCGGTGGGGTTGTCGGGATCGATGGCGGAGAGGCTGAGCACATCCGAAGGCTTGTACCAGTAGCCAACGCCCCAGCTTATGCGCTGCTTGCCGAGACGGAAGAATATCTGGTTATTGATCTGCGTATCGACAAAGAGCTCTACCAAGCTGAATGCGGGTGAGCTGTATTTTGTGGTGGATAAATAACTCGTGGGATCATAATTGAAGGCTCCTGACGCGTAGAGCCGCACGAGGTCGCTCATGCGCAGGTCAGCGTAGCCGGTCACCGAGGCGGCAAGAATCTGGTTCGGCACCGCCAGGAGATCGTTCGCCAGCGAGAAGTGCAAGTCCTTGGTCGGCAAATAATCGAATTCGAGCCCCGAGATATTCACCGCGCCATAGAGCGTTTGCAGGTCTGATGAGCCTGAGCCGACCGGCGTGTAGTTGCCATAGAGCCCCGCCCCCGCGGTACCGCTAATGAGAAACACTGGATAGGTCTTCGTATCTTTGACGAGCTGTACATTCCCCGCCGCCGCCGTGGCGGGGTCGATTACCGTCACAATATCCTTCGAACCGCCGAAGAGCTGATTTTCATCGATCACCGCAGGCGGAGTCACAGAGGTCGATGTTGGGGTTGAGCTCGTCTGCGCCCACAGGTTCGCGCCGAAGAGCGCGAAGATCGCCACGATCGCGAGCGGTATTGAGCGCCGTATAGTTCTGTTGTTCATGGGCAACTCCTACTGGCTCACGCGCTCGAGATATTCTTTGGTGAAATAATAGTCGGGAAGCGACTTCGTCGAGATGTCGGTGTAGGTAACCTGCGAGCGCTTTTCGGGGATCAAGCCGTCCTGGAATATCTGCACGGTAGGAATGAGAGAGTCGCCGATCTGCACGTACTGCGTGTAGTAGGCGGTGCGCAGAAGTTTCATCGAGAGGCTGTACTCCTCGACTTTGAGCACGATCTTCCTGTCAGCCTCGATGTACATTTTGATGTACGGGAAGGGGACCTCGTCGTTGTTTGCTTTGAGCTCGCCGATGATCACCTTGTAGTTGCCGAGGGTACCCGTGGTGATGCTTACCACCGAATAATCGATCGACCGCTGCCAGCGGCGAAAATCGTTATTCGTCACCGTCGAGTTCTCGTAGGTGTCCTTGAGCGTGGTGTGCGTGAACTTGCGGCTCGTGGGGTCGTAGCGCCACATGTTGTTGTCGACACGGAGCATGCCCTGCCCCTTCCTCGATTCGGGCTCCACCATGATCATGAGAAACGCGTCGTCCTTGTCGCGCCTATAAATCTGCTGCTTGTTCGCGAAGGTGCCGCGGACGGGACTCACGCTCACCATGGAAATGGTGGCGCTCATATCGCTGTTGTAGAAGCTTGAGCGGATGTCCGTGCGGCGTACGAGCATCAGAAAATCGTTCGCGCTGTATTTAGCGATATCGTCGGGAAACTTGTAGTCTTTGTCGGCCTGCAGAAAGTTGAGAGGAAGGCCAATCCCCCCCATGGGACCGCCTCCGCCGCCATGCCCGCCGCCAGCGGGTGCACTCTGCGCTCTCGCGCTGAACACAAGCACGAGGCCAAAGAGTACGAGACTTAATTTCCCCGTCAATTTGGCATGCACAAATTTTGTCGTTACTGCTCTAGCTCCGTTCATCAGATTCTCCTTGTTTTGTCGCGCGTCACGCGATTTTTCTGAGCGCCTCTACAGGCACCACTTCCGCGGCGCGCCGCGCGGGGAAATACACTGCCGCGATGGCGACAATGGTCACAAACACGAAAATAAGCGCAAGCTGTCCGATCGTCGGCGCGAACAGCAAATGCCCCTTCACGAGCGCGGAACCGAAGTCGCCGTGCGGGTTGAAGGGAATCAAGCCGACACACAGTCCCACGGGAAGCGCCACAATCGCTCCAAGGAGCGCGGAACCGCCCGCGAGGATAATCCCCTCCGCGATGAAGGAGGAAAATACATCTCTTTTCTTGTAGCCGATGCAGCGAAGCATGCCGATTTCCTTCGTTCGCTCGAGGAGCACCATGCGGTAAGAATTCGAAATGCCCGTGGCGCTCACGATCAGCATGAGCGCGAACACGGCGTATCCGATCCAGCGGATGGAGCCAAGCGCGGAACCTATCTCGCCCGCGAGATCTTGAATGGTCGAGACGCGATAGCGAACGGTGCCTTCAGCGAGACGAGCGCCCCCGGCCTGCGACTGCGTTGCTCCGCCCATTGGAGCCGTGAGCGCGTCGCTCGACATGAAGCTCGCCGATTGAGCCTGATTTGAAGCGCTTGGCGCAGAGGCTACCCCTCGGCTCACCGTGTACCCCTGGAAGCTCATGAGTGAGCTTATTTTGGTGGCGACCGCTTCCGCGCCCGTGCTGTTCTTAAGGAAGACCGCGATTTCCTGCTGTTCGTTTGATTTCATGTTGAGATCCGCCACGAGGTCGCCGAAGGACACGAACGCGGTATTCATGCCGCCGGCCGCGCTGTCATCGTAAATCGCGCCAACAGTATAATTCGTGACATTTTCCTGACCTGAAGCGGTAGTGAGTCGCACAGTCACCTGATCTCCCGCCGCGAGGCCAAAGCGATTCGCGGTCTGCGCGCTCATCAGCATGGTGCGTGACGGTTCAAGCCCCTTCCAATCGCCCTTCGAGAGAATGAGAGAATCGTGGTAAAGCTTGTCCTTGCCCCACTCCACGCCTCGTATCACAAGTTGAATCTCACGCGTGCCGAACACGACAGTCGCCCTCGACTGCGCGAGAGGCGATACCGTAAGGACACCCGCGCCGACGCTCTTCGCGATCTGCGCCACCTTATCATCCGTAAAGCGGTTCTGCGGTTTGCCGCTCCAGCTCGCCGTTGAGCCCGAAATGAGCACATGTCCGCCAGAGTAGAGCGTTACATTATCCTGAACCGCGAGGTCCATACCGTTCACGAAGCCTGAAATGAGGGTCATGATGAGAGCGCTGAACGCGACCGCTCCGCCGAGCGCGAGCGTCCGGTGCGGCTGCCGCCGTACATTTCGCGCCGCGAGCTTGAGATGAATAACGCGCATACTCACTCTCCCCTCATCGCGATGACAGGCTCGATCCGCAGCGCGACAATCGTCGGATACCACGAAGCTCCAAGCCCCATGACGAGAATCCATATAAAAGCCCTGATCGCGGCACCGCCGGAGACCATGGGTTTCAAGACTTGCCCGCCGAAGAGCGCTTCAAAGAAGAGGTTGGGGGCTCGAATTCCTATCTGACCGAGCGCGAGCAGGATTATGAGCCCCAGAAGGAGCCCTCCCG
>JAKALZ010000071.1 GCA_021813065.1 bacterium | reverse complement strand
CCGGCCATGGAAGAGGCAGCGATAATGTGTGGTTCGCGGCCAGTGAAAGCTTTCTGGGACGTCACCTTTAAGCTCATGATCGGAGGCGTGGTCTCCGGCGCTACACTATCATTCCTCCAAATTATGACTGAGCTTAGTACCACAGTTATCCTCTATCGAGCGCCATGGATTACCATGCCGGTGGTGATCTTCCAGAACGCTATGACGGCAGGGGCCGACTTCGGCATTTCGGCGGCTATGGGCGTCCTCCTCATGGCGTGCATTTATATTCCTCTCACGATTCTCAACAAGAAATCTCGAGGGATGACCTACTCTGGAGGCAACTGATATGAAGGCACAGCGAACCACGAGCGAACCGCGGTCAGGGGCAGAAGGAACCAGCGCCTCCCGAGCTCCCTCCACGGCAATACGCATCGAAAGCTTGCGCAAGGACTTCGGGCAGGGCGATGTTCTTAAAGGCGTTACCCTCGAAATCGCGCCTGGTGAATTTTTCACACTCCTCGGTTCCTCTGGCTGCGGAAAAACGACTCTTCTCCGCTGCATCGCTGGCTTTGAAAAGCCGAGCGCGGGATCGGTGAGTTTCGGCGGGCGGGATGTTACTCGAATTGACCCCTGGAATCGTGATGTCGGTTTCGTATTCCAGAATTATGCTCTCTGGCCACACCTCAGCGTCTTCGACAACATCGCGTACGGCCTTCGAACAAGGAAGCGTCCTCAGGCTGAGATCGATCGCAAAGTGCGTGAAGCGCTCGAACTCATCGGCTTGCCCGAGATCGAACATCGATTGCCCGGCCAGCTATCAGGCGGGCAGCAACAACGTATCGCCATTGCGCGCGCGCTGGTGTTCGACCCCCAGGTTCTTCTCCTCGACGAACCTCTTTCCAATCTCGACGCCAAGCTCCGCGTACGCATGCGCAGGGAGATCCGAGAGATACAGCGACGCTTGGGCATCACGAGTGTCTATGTCACGCACGATCAAGAAGAGGCTCTCGAGATATCTGACCGAATCGCTGTTATGGATGAGGGCGCCGTGCGCCAAATCGGCACGCCTGACGAGGTGTATGAGCGGCCGGCGGACCGCTTTACCGCAGGGTTCGTAGGGAAGAGCAACTTTGTCGAAGGATACATCGAGGGTGAAATCTTCCGCAGCTCAGGAGGAGCTTCTCTGCCTCTGCCGCCAGGACCCCGACCTGACGGCGAACTCTTTATCTGCTTCAGACCTGAGCGAGTCGAGGTCGCGGTCGGAGGAGAGGGGAGTTTCGCGGCAAAGATACTCGATTCGAGCTTTCTTGGAAGCTCGGTGCTCTGCCAAGCTGAGCTCGAGGACGGCACGGTCATCCTCCTCGATTCGCGGCAGCGGCGAGTCGCGGGCGAAAGCTTGCAGCTCAGACTCCTCGATTGTGTGTTCTTCCCAAGGAAGCCTCTATGAGCGCGGAAACCGCACGTTGCCGCGTCGGCATCAGCACGAACGCGGACCTCATCGACGGCGACGAGCGTCGCTTCGAGGAAGAGCTTTCCTTAGTTGCCGCCTCAGGAGCCGATGTCGCGGAAATCATCTTGCACTCAATGGATCTTGTCGTGAACGGACGTCTCAACCCGAGGCGGCTCGCGAGGGTGAAAAGTATCACCTCATCCTTCGCGATGGGGTACAGCCTTCATCTTCCCTTTGTCCTCAATCTCCTGGACAGCGACCGAAGGGAAATATACACCGAAGTCTTCCGCGCAGGCCTCGCTTTTGCCGCGAAGATCGGAGCCTCAACGCTCGTCTACCATGCGAGCGCGGCTCCTTTCGATGTGGCAGCCATCGAGAGGCTTTGGTTCCCGCGTTATGGAACGCGCGATAGGGATCGTCTGAAAGCCGCGCTCTTTGCGGAGGATGCGGAAGCATTGGCTCGACTGGGCGAAGAAGCGGCGAGTTACGGCCTTTCCATTGGGGTGGAGAACCCGAATCTCTATAGCCTCTCTGGCCTTGCTACCTATGGCTGCGAACCTGAGGCTCTTCTCTCTCAGATCGAGCAGATTGGCCGGCCTAACGTGGGGCTGACACTGGATATCGGTCACCTTTTTCTCTCTTCCCGCTGCTTTGGCTTCGACTACCTCGGTGCGCTGCGCCGTCTCGCGCCCAAGGCACTTCACGCGCACATTCACGATAATTTTGGCAAGATCGACGCAGGCGAGCCGTACATCCAAAGACTGCCGTATGGACTCGGAGATCTACACCTCCCTCCGGGGGAAGGACTCATCCCAATAGATGATGCCCTTCGGATCCTGCTCGCGTCAGGTTACGCTGGCACTTTCATGCTGGAGCTCGAGTTCCGTTTCTGGGCGGATTTCAAGGAGCATGTCGAGGCTTTCCGCGCCAGGATTGACAGCCTAGGCTGATTCGAAGAACCCAGGAACCATGTGAACGAATCGAGGACGCAGCGCTATCCCTAGCGGAGTCTCAAATACATTTTCGTTGAGGGAGAGGAAATAAGCGGAATTCATCGCCTACGCTGAATGAAGCCTCAAAGCACATCGTCTAGGTAAGGAAAATTGCGCTTCTCTCTGTCGCGTCTGGAGGCTCTTCTTGCCTCTGCGGCCCGCGCGTGCGCTTCAAGGCCTTCAATGCGCGCAAATGCGGCGGTATCTTCGATGAGCGACCGAGGATCGTCGACTTCGAGCCAGGTGCGCGCGCGCAAAAAGTGCAGCACGGAAAGGCCGGCCGCGAATTTCGACGCTCCCCCTGTGGGCAAAGTATGGTTGGGGCCCACGCCGTAATCGCCGAATACTTCAGCTGAACCGGATTCCAAAAAAAGTGCGCCCGCGTTCTTGATGCGCGTCGAGAGAGCGCGCGGGGACGCGACCGCGAGTTCGAGGTGCTCGGGCGCGCATCGATTGGCGCCCTCGGCGGCGCGTTCGAGATCAGGTTCGACGCAGAGGAAGCCGTTCGCGAGGGCAGCGCGCGCGATGCTCTTGTTCGGTTCGGGCAGCTCCTCGAGCTGGCGCTCAAGCTCGGCCTCGACGCGGTTCGCGAGCGCGGAGTCTGTAGCGATGAGCGCGGGCATGGCGTCCGTCGAGTGCTCGGCCTGCGCGAGAAGGTCGGCCGCGATAAGCCTTGGGTCGGCGCTTTCATCTGCGATGACGAGGAGTTCCGAAGGCCCTGCGGGTGCCTCCGTGCCGACGACACCGAAGAGCAAACGCTTCGCGGCGGCGACATATTTGCCGCCAGGACCGACGATGACATCACACTTGGTAACGGCGACACCAAAGGCGAGGGCAGCGATCGCGTGGGAGCCGCCGCACCGCAGAAAGCCGTCGGCACCCGCGAGCCAGGCCGCTGCCAATGTTTCACGGCTCGGTTTGGGCCCGGCGGCCCAGACTTCAGCGACGCCGGCAACTTTCGCGGGTACGATGGTCATCAGGGCACTCGAAGGAAGGGGGAAGGCACCGCCTGGCACATAGCATCCCGCGCGCGCCACGGGCACGAAGTCGTGCCCGTGGCGGCCGACTTGCGCGCGTGTCTGTGCGGCGTCCTGTTCGCTGGCCTCCTGCGCACTTCGCAGTGCTGCGCCTGCTGCGCTGGCTGGTGCGCTGGTAGCTTGCGCACTTTGCGGCGCGGAGGCTGGTGCGCTGGCGCCCGCGCCTGTACCGGAACGCAGGCTCGCTTCTGCCGCGCCCTCTTCGCCGATCGCCATATCGAGCGGCGCTAGACACGCGCGCTGGGCGGCCGCAAAGGCCGCGATGCGGTCTTTGGCGCGCCCCAGGAGCGCCGCGGTTTCAGGCGGAAGCGCATCGTAGGCGGCTTTCATCTCTTTGCGCGAAATGACGAGTGGCGCGTCTTGACCGAGGCTGTCGAATTTGACTGCCATTTCGCGGAGGGCGGCTTCGCCGCCAGTCCGTACGCGTTCGATCGCGTTGCGCGCTACTGCGTCGACATCAGGGTCGAACAGTCGAAGCGAGGGCTCCGGAATCTCTTCAATTGAGATTTTCCTCAATGTATGCTTTTCCATTCGCTCGTTCCTTCAGGACCTTCAAATCCGGGCTTTGCGTTTCCTGGCCTCCGGGTAACCCTCAGAGAGCGCCGCTCCAGCTCAGCCTCAATATCGGCAAGGCTGCCTCCCATGCTTATTACTCTGACAAGCGAGAAGTACATGACATCGGCAGCTTCGAAGACGGCTTCATCCTTGGTCTTCGCGTCGACGAGTTCCTGTGCTTCCTCGCGGAGTTTCGAAGCAAGAAGCTTTTCGTCGGTGAAAAGCCTCCGCGTGTAGGAACCCTGCGGCGCGTCCTTCATGCGTTGGGTGATGGTGCGGTTGAGCTTTTCGAGGCCGTATCCGTCGTCGAAGCAGGTGCGGCGTCCGAGGTGGCAGAATCCCACGCCATCTTGGCGCACCGTAAAACGGATCGCGTCACGGTCGCAGTCGAGATCGGCGCGGATGAGCGTCTGTCCGTTGCCCGACGATTCGCCTTTGACCCAGAGCCCGCGCGAGCGTGAGTGGTAGGTGCCCCTGCCGGTCTCGAGGGCGAACTTGAGGCTTTCGCGGTTCGAGTACACGAGCCCGAGCGATTTTCCGGATTCGTCGCACACGAGTGTCGGCCAGAGGCCATCGGAACGATCGCTTTTAAGGGGCGCCGCAAAAGCGTCCGCGAGCGAGAGATCGCCGAGCACAAGAGACGTGCCCGCCTGGATGTCCGCGCCAAGCGCATCGAGCGTGGCGATGTCAGCTATGCCCCGCGCGCCTCCTGCGGCTCCGCCCGCGAAGGTGAATTTGCTCGATGGCGCTCTCTTCATCAGCGCTTTCGCGCGCTCGAGGTCGATGCCGCACTGATCGCCCTCAGTCTCGATGAAGGTCACAAGGAAGCCCGCGACATAGGGAGTGAGCGTCTCGATCGCGTCGCCGACAGTACCATCGCGCGGTGTGGCCCAGCCTTCCACCATGATGGTCTCATTCTTGCTGTCGAGAGCCGCGATGAGCCTCTCCTTCGGCAGGTTCGAGAGAAATTCGGGTTTCGCCGCGGTTCCAAGCATGATCGAGCGCGCTCCCGCGTTGAGATATTCGAGCGCGAGTTCGAGCGTTCGGATGCCGCCTCCGACTCTCACCGCATAATTTCTGCAGAGATCGAGGATGAGTTCGCGGTTCGAGCCCTTGCCCATCGCGGCGTCGAGATCGACTACCGCGAATTCTCCCACTCTTGAGTAACGCTCGGCGAGTTCGAGAGGATCTCCCGCGTCGAGCGGCGCCTGCTTTCCTCCGCGCAGCTGCACCGCGCGTCCGTTCATGATATCGATACTGGGGACGATCATAGTCTCACCTCCACGTTGTGCGATGCAAGATACTTTTTTATTTCAATAATAGAAACTTCACCGCGATGAAAGATGCCTGCGGCAAGGAGCGCGGATGCGCCGCTCTGGTAGCCCTCGAGAAAGTGCTCGAGTTTTGACGCGCCTCCCGACGCGACGACGGGAATGCCCACCGCGCGCGCGACACGGCGCGTGAGTTCGCGCTCGTAGCCGAGATTCGTGCCGTCGCGATCGATCGAGGTGAGGAGAATTTCGCCCGCGCCTCGAGATGCTGCTTCGCGCGCCCACGCCACCGCGTCGAGTCCTGTAGCTACCGCGCCGGCGGCAATCTTCACCTCGTAACCAGAGGGCATGGTGTCGTTTTTCGCCGCGTCGATGGCGACCACCGCGCACTGCACGCCGAACTGGCCCGCGATCTGGTCGACAATCGAAGGATTGCGCACGGCGGCGCTGTTCACCGACACGCGATCCGCGCCCGACTCGAGAAGCCGCGCGGCGTCGCCGACCGATCCTATGCCGCCTCCCACGGTGATGGGAATAGAGAGTCGCTTCCGGATGCGCGCCACTTCCGCGGCCATGGTCTTTCTGCCCTCAACCGTAGCGCTTATGTCGAGGAACGTGAGTTCGTCGGCACTTTGTTCCTCGTACACGAGTGCGCGCTCAAGAGGATCGCCTGAGTCGATGAGGTTTTCGAATTTGATGCCTTTGACGACTCTGCCATCCTTGAAGTCGAGGCAGGGAATGATTCGAACCGCGAGTCCGCTCATGCTTCCCTCCGAATGCTATTGAGTTCAAGCCAGCGCGCAAAGAGTTCTGTGCCAAAGCGGCCCGAGAGTTCGGGATGGAACTGGCAGAGAATGAGACTGGGCTTGTTCTCGCTCCAGCCTTCAATGGCCGAAATGAAGGGGGCGCCGTAGGTGGTGGTCGCGGAGAAAAACTCAAAGCGCGATTGGTGCTGGCTTGTCGTACCCTCGCCAGCTTCCGCATAGTTCAATGCGGCAAGGTTCGCCGCATCCACGCCATAGCTGTTCGCAAAGTACACCCATCCCCGTTCGAGGAGGCGCGCGCTCTTTTCGGGCTCGATCCTGTTCCATCCGAGCTGAGGAAGGGGGAGCGCCGTCGGAAGCCGCGTTACTTTTCCTTTCAAAATGCCGAGGCCGCGGATGCCGGGAGACTCTTCGCTCTCTTCAAAGAAGAGCTGCATGCCGAGGCAGATGCCCGCGGTTGGCAGGCCGGCGCTGACACGCGCGCGCATCGCGCGGACGAGTTTAGCTCCCGCGAGCTTTTCCATCGCGGGGCCGAATGCGCCGACACCCGGCAAAATCACGACTGGCGCGCGCGCCACAAGCTCCGGGTCACCGCTTACCTCAGGCTCGAGATCCAGTCGTTCGGCAAGTGCGCGCACCGAGGCGAGGTTCGCCACTCCTGTCTCGACAATGATGAGTTTTGGCCGCTCGATCATGTGCGGACTCCGCGCAGGTCAAGGCTCGCTTCGCCCTTGGTGCTTCCGCGCGCGTCGGCGCGCGGCTCGAGGGCTGCCCTGAACGCGAGCGCGGCCGCCTTGAAGAGCGCCTCAGCCCTGTGGTGGTCGTTCTCGCCGCGCAGTATGTCGAGGTGAAGGGTGAGAGCGGCGTTTGCCGCGAAGCTCTGAAAGAAGTGCGCGATGTTCGAAGTCGAGAGGGTCCCGATCGAGGGCGCGGAGAAGCCGCCCGACAGCGCGCACCAGCTTCTGCCTGAAATATCGAGCACCGCGCGCGCCAACGCTTCATCCATCGGCGCGTAGGCGTATCCAAAGCGCGCTCTCCCTGCTCCCGAAGGCACGAGCTCCGCGAATGCTTTCCCCAGCGCGATCGCGGTGTCTTCGACGCTGTGGTGGTCGTCAACGTTGAGGTCGCCCGTACAGTTCACCTTGAGGCTCCACCCTGCGTGGAAGGCGAGCTGGTTCAGCATGTGGTCAAAGAATCCGATGCCGGTTTTAATCTCGATCGGTCCCGGCTCCAGGGCGAGCGTCAGCTGGATAGTCGTCTCTTTGGTGACGCGTTGCACTGTGGCGGTTTTTATTTTTTCTGGCATGATCCTACCTCCCTGTGTCATCGAATCGACGCGATCGCGCGCGCCAGTTCCTCGAACTCTTCCGGGTCGCCGGGCACGGTGATCCGCACAAGGCCCTCGTAGCCTGGCTTCGCGTCCCAGGTGCGCACGAGAATGCCCTTTTCGCGGAGCGCGCGCGCAAATTCGACCGCTGTCTCGGTCTGGACGAGAATAAAGTTCGCCTCGCTCTCCGAAACGCGATATCCCATCCCCAAGAGCATCTCGCGCAGGCTGCGCGCTTCGTGTTGAATTTCGCCGACAAAGCGCGCCACGGTCTCGGGTTCGAGGGCGAGCGCTTTTCGTCCGGCTTCGATCGCGGAGCTCGAGAGCGAGTAGGGGGGGCCAGCCTCCGCGAGCCGCGCGATGATGTCCTTCATCTCCATATTGCCCGCGATGTACCCGATGCGGAAGCCCGCGAGCCCTCTCGACTTTGAAAAACTGCCTGACACGAGGACGTTGGAGAACTCGAAGGCGTCAGCGGGTGTCGCGCTTGAAGGTGAGAAGTCACCATAAGTTACGTCGAAAATGAAAATGGTTCCTGACTCGGCGCAGGCCGCCGCGATACACGCGAGCTCATCGCGCGTGAGGACGCGCCCCGAAGGATTGTCCGGACTCGAAAGGATCAAGAGCTGAGGGCGCCTCGCCGCCACCGTGGCGCCGATCTCGTCGATCGGAAATGGTCCGAAGGGGTCCTTCGGAATGGAGTCATAACTCGCCG
>JAKALZ010000070.1 GCA_021813065.1 bacterium | reverse complement strand
TAAGCGCCTGCGGATACCCGCGCAGTGTATGGTCATCTCGAATCATCAGAGCCTCTTGGATATTATCGTGCTCATACGGTTTCTCGGCATCGAGCGCAAACCGCGCTTCGTCGCCAAGAAGGAGCTGCAATTCGGCGTTCCTCTGGTCAGTTTTACGCTGAGAAATGGTGGGCACAGCCTCATCCAGCGACACGGTGCCCCCATCGATACCATGAAGGCGATCACTAAGATGGCGGAGTTGTGCGCCGAGAGCGGTGCCTGTCCGACCATTTTCCCCGAGGGCACCCGATCGCGGAATGGCTCGCTCGGCGTCTTCCACGCCGCGGGCGTGAGAAAGATACTCGACGCGGAGCCGCTGCCTGTCGCCGCTATCGCGATCGATGGGGGCTGGAAGGTCGCGACAATTCGGGGCTTTCTGCGCAAATTCGGAAAAGTGCCTTACCGGGTCGAAGTTGTAAAAATCTACGACGCGCCGAGAGGAAAGCATGAGATCGCCGAAATGCTGGCCGACGCCCAGCGAGAGATAGGGAGAAGCATCGCCGAGATGAGGGCTCGCGACTGATAACCGCGACCCAACACAGGATGCGCATAAAAAAGCCCCCGGCACAGGACCGGGGGCTTTTTTATGCGCTCAGCGCTCATTTAAAGTCGCTGGGGCGGCGCTCAACTCTCTTGCATTTTTCGCATTCGGCGACATTCTTGACCTTGCCGTTCTCGAAAATGGTCTTCATTTTTATCTCGCCGCCGCAGGTACAATAGAAGTGATGCGTCGATGAAGATGTACGCGCGTTTTTAGAAATCTGTGCCATGATAACTCCTTTTATTGCGGAAAACAGCCGCGACTAGAATATTCAAATTGATTCGAAAAGTCAATTCATATAAAAATGCCGCCGGATAAGGAGGGGTATCCGGCGGCCGATACAATGGAGGCTGCATGAAGAAGCCGCACTCACTTGCTCTCGTCGTAATTATAATGTAAATCGTATCGCACGGTTACAATTTTGCCAAAAAATTTTCAATTTTTTTTGAGACAGAACAAAATACCTTGCGAACATTCGCCAATGAACCAGGTCGCGACTGTTTCGTCTGCGCTTTGAAGCTCTCTGCCGCCTCCTCAATTTCAACAAATCGACCGAATTTTCGCTTGAGTTCATCCCAGTGCGCGACGAGGAATAGGTAGAGATCAGAGGTTGTGCGTTCAGGAAAGAGCGCGAGAAGATTCTCAGCCTCGATAGCTTGACATATCGGCTGGAACACATTTTCATGCCATGAATAGAGCGCTTGGTAGGCTGGAATTTCATCCTTAATGTGCTGATTTAGAAAATACTTATGAACCTGAATGTGTTCATTTACGGTATCGTATCGGCCTGGTTCGCTGAAGTTGAGATCATCGGCGCCAACAACGCTGACATAATTGGTCTCGGCATAGAAGCGATTCTTTTCGTACATGACGACAGCGCGCTTGAGATCTTGGATCGACATCTCGGGATCGAGCTTGATCTCCGATTTGAGTGAAATGACATCAGCGTCGATATAGGACTGCCGCTTCGCTTTCGCGACGGAGACTCTGTGGTTGCCATCGCGTACAAAATACACCCCGCCCATCTCGTAGAGCACGACAGGCGGCAGGATAATATCCCTGTATTGCAGTTCGTCGATGCCCGTCCAGCGAGCCTTCAAGTGTTCCCTCTTGGGGAAGAAGAATCGGTCGAAATCTCGATATCTGCCTTCGCTTCCAACAATTTTCTCAATGGGAATGGCGGAAACGCCACGGTAGGTTTCGCTCGTTGGCTTGATTAGTTTTTTCGCTTCTTCGAAGGGCATGAGATCGGTAATAGTCGGCTTCAGCAGTCCAAAAAGGTGGCTCGTGAAAGCCTTCGTTCGTGCTCTGTAGAAATCCGCTTCGGCCTGTGTTCGAAAGTCATCTGACATCGCGAGCCTCCTTTGGAAGCGTAAGCACTCTATGTCCGTATACGTTCACAACCTTCGTTCCGCAATACTCCATCTCGCGCAGCTCTTGAATATCGTAGAGATGTACATGCCCATGAATGAAGTAGTAGGGTTTTGCCAACTTTATAAGCCACCGGTAAGCCGAAAAGCCAATGTGTGCCGGATCGCCTCCATCGTGAATCCCTCGAGGAGGGGAGTGCGCTAAAATGACATCCACTGATCGCCCAAACACGAATCTCCGAACAAAGAGTCGGGGTATCATGGAGATGAGACGGAAGGTCATCCATGTGTCGGAGTATTGATTCTGGCCGTTGTTGTAGCGAATGCATCCTGGCAGACCGAGAATCCTGACGCCACACTCTTTCTTAATGCTGAACCTTATCTGCCCAAGGCTACCTCGCTGGTCTGCGATGTAGTGGAGGGCCCCGCGGTCCTGGGGGAGATCGCTTTTATCGTGGTTCCCCGCGACCGAAACGATGGGGCGGTTAAGCATGCTCACAATATATTCGAGATACTCATTGGGAAGGTCGCCCGCCGAGAGTATGAGATCAATATCGGAAAAGCGTTCGCATATTTGGTTGCTGTACACGAGGAGATCTATTTCGTCGGCGACGCAGAGCATGCGCACATCACGCGTCATTCGACAACCCTCCCGAACATCGTGTAGAGCCTCTCCTTCGAGAGGCTGATGAATACTGGCCGGCCATGGGGGCATCGAGGTTCAGGCAACTCGAGTGCCTGCGAGATGAGTTTTTCGGCGGAATACTGGTCGAGAACATCGCCATCCTTGATGGCCGCTTTGCAGGAGAGGCTCGCCGCGATGGCGTCGAGGGGGGTTGTCTGTGCGGGAAGCGGTTCAGAGAGCCACTCGGTGAGCGCTTCAAGCGATCGCGAGGCCGCGATCGCGGGAACGGCGTCGACGATCCACGTCTGTCCGTCTCGCTCGATGCGATACCCCACGAACGCGAGTTTGTCGCGGTTCTGCTCGATCGCGTGATCGTTGTCGTGTGGTTCGAGCACATAGGGCACCAGGAGAGGCTGACTCTCTCCCTCTTTTGAGGTAATCCGGTCGTATAGAATCCGCTCGTGCGCGGCGTGTTGATCGAGAATATACAGTGACGTTTCGAGCTCGAAGAGAATGAACGGGCCAGGCCCTTTGCCGATGTAGCGGGGCATCGATGCGTCGCCGCGCTGGATGCGCTGCCAAAAATCTTCGGGAAGCGTGGGACGTAGCGGTGGGATCGCGCAAGCATCAAAACCTCGAGACTCGAATCCTGGTCTCGTGTTCACCGTGCTTCCCAGCTCGCCGTAGGGTTTGATCGGACTTTGCTCGGCTGAAGAGAATGAGAGCTCTTCCATTCTCGAGAAGGGTGTCTCGAGCGACTTTGCGGTGCCGCCGTATCGCGCGTTGAGCTCCTTAGACAGCATCTCGTGAATCGCCGCTCGGATCTCCGCGACACTCTTGAGCCGCACTTCCTTTTTCGCGGGGTGGATGTTGAAGTCGGCGAGCGCGGGGTCAATTTCAAGGAAGAGAAACGCGATAGGGTGGGCCCCTCCCGGCAAGTATTTGCCGAATTCATATTCGATAAGGCTGAGGAGTCCCCACTCTGGCACTCGTCTGCGGTTGATAAAGACTTGGAGGAGCCGGCGGTCTCTCCTGTACGCCGTGATATCGGCATACACGAGCGTGGCGCGCACGAGCTCGGACTCGAAGCTGGAATCCATCATAGGCATGCGGGTGAGCTCAGAGTAGCACAAAGTAACCCGGTCTTTCTGAGACCCTGGCAAAAGAACGTCGAGTTCCGATCCCGATTTCCAACGGAAGGTAAGCGCGGGGTGCGCCATCGCCCGCTCCACGAAGGTTGCTCTGCAGAGGAGTGACTCGCTTTGCGGCCGCTTTAAAAATTGTTTTCGCGCGGGGTAGGATTCGAAGAGGCCTCGCATCGTGACGCGCGTTCCCTCGCGGCAGGCGAAAGATGCCACTTCGGGCGTCTGGAGCGGCGCGCAGCTGAGTTGCCATCCGCGCTCCGTGCCACGCTGGCGCGTGGCGATTTCAATTCTCGCGACCGCGGCAATCGAGGCTAGCGCCTCTCCCCGGAATCCTAAGGTTCTCGCGGTCAGAATATCGTCAGGCGAGTAGATCTTCGAAGTCGCGTGCTCCTGTATCGAAAGCTGGAGGTCCTCGCGAGACATGCCGGTGCCATCGTCGGTGACTGAAATCTCTTGTATGCCGCCCTGGGCTATCGCGACCGAAATGTCGTGACCATCGGCGTCGATCGCGTTGTCGAGAAGCTCGCGAAGCGCGGAGGCGGGTCTATCGATCACTTCGCCCGCGGCGATACGGCGAGAGGTTTCCAATGGCAGAATGCGAATGGCAGACATCGGGGATATGATACTTGCTCTCGATGAAAAAACAAAGGCCATTTTCGGGAGTGCCCGAAAATGGCCCGGCCACATCAGGGAATGCACGAATGTGGCCCACAGGTTTCGCCGCCGCGCTCGCGCGATTATTCACCGCGCGAGCGCGGCGGCGGTTCGATCATGCAATCAAAGTTCGAATCCCACCGAAAGGCTCGAAACGACGTCAAAACTGCCCTTCGTCGGATTCCAGATGTACGAGTAGTCCATGCCCACGACCGCGGATCCCGCTTTGTAGCTCACCTTCATTCCAATAGCCGAATTGGTGAGGTCGATGAGGTCGTTGAGCACATTGCCGCCAGAGGTCTTGCCGAGGAAGAACTTCTCGTATTTCGCCGCGATACTCACATTGGGAATGAGGCCGCGCGCGAGGTTGAACGTGGCGACCGCGTGCGGGTAGTCGGCGGGGTTGTCGGTAGGCGATGGCGGTTGCCAATTGAAGGGCGCGTCGAAGGTCGCCTGGAAGCTCAGCGTCGATTTGAAGAGGTTAAACCCGAGCGTGCCGAGCCACGATGGATTGTAATTTGCGCCCGCAGCTGTCTTGTTTATGTAAACGAAGCGATCCGCTCTATAGCGATCGTAATTTGCGTCAAAGTAGGAGGGTATGAAACCATCCTGGAAATACCTGAATTGCGCTCCATACGCGATGAATTTCAAGATATTCCCGCGAATTCCTGTAATAGCGCCGATGGATTTGTTCATTTCCCGAGCGCCCTCCGCGAAGGGGGTGAGGGAGAAAACCGGGCTCTGAATGAGCGGAAGGGTCACATCCGCGCCCACTACATAGATAGGTGAGCTTGCCACGCCATTGTAGGGCGATCCGGCATAGAGCAGAGGATCCTTGTCGTACACGCCGATCGCGCCGACCTGCAGTTTGCCCAGGAAGTTGCTCATGAAAGCGAGGGGACGCACATAGACACGCCCACCGATTACGTCGAATTTGGTGACATTGCCAGTCAGTGCCTCGATGCCGACGTACGGCACTCCGAAGAGGCTGCCGTCGAGCCCCGCCTGGATGCCGAATATTCGCGTGGTCGGCAGGAACTGCATGTTCGAGTAATTGTTGATGATGAGTCCATTGCCGAGGGTGAAATCAGAGATCGATCCCATTTTGATATAGAAAGGATCTTCCCACTGCGTTCCATATCGGACGTAGAGGATTTTCGGGAGATAGACATCGAAGATATTCTGCCCAGCCTGAGGCACCCAATCGGGCTCATAGAGCTGAAATCCCGTGGTACCGTCGGACGCGAGTTTGAATCGGAGCATCAGATCGAGTCCGACACCGAATTTTCCTATCGAGAGCTCCGGCTGGAAGGCGAGTTTTGACCAACTTTCGAGTTTCCCAGAACTCGGGTTGGGCAATAGATCTGTGCCAAGGCCGGCGGCAAAATTGAAACCTGGACCAGGCGCTCCCTGAGCGAATACTGGCATTGCGATAGTGAGCGCGGCGACCAATAATAGCGCCTTTTTCACAAGAAGCCTCCTTTCTCTTTTCATATATGACCATTATACTGTATTTTCAAGCTGTTTGCATGCCTCAATGTAGAATATCAGGCCACAAGGAGAAACACAATGGATTTTTTTGAACGTCTTGAGAAGCGAGTTGAGTCGACAGATAGCGTGCTCTGCGTTGGCCTTGATCCCTCGTTTACTGAGCGTGAGATTCGTGAACGCGGCGCGTCAGCGTCCGCAAAATCCGCACTGGATCGCAACAGGCGCATCATCGAAGCTGTCGCGTCGCAGACCGCGGCCTTTAAACCCAATATTGCCTTTTATGAGGCTCTGGGCACCGCGGGCATGGATGCGCTCAGAGCGACGCTCGATTTCATTCCCCGCGATGTGCCTGTGATCATCGACGCGAAGCGTGGCGATATCTCCAATACCGCTGAAGCCTACGCCCAAGCGATCTTCGGCGATCTTGGAGCGGATGCGGTTACGCTCAACGCGTACATGGGCCTCGACACCCTCAATCCCTTTTTAAAATGGGAGGGCAAGGGAATATTTGTGCTCTGCCGTACGAGTAACCCCGGAGCGGGTTTCCTTCAGGATATCGATTTCCACGGAAAACCGCTCTACCTTGAGGTGGCACGGCAGGTCGCGGAGCTAGGACGCGGTGCTGGGCTCGTTGTAGCAGGGAATGATCTCGAGGCGCTCATGCGCGTTCGACAGGAAGCGCCACACACCTGGTTCTTGAGCCCGGGCATTGGAGCGCAGGGCGGGCAGGCAGACCAAGCCTTCGCGGCTGGCGCGCGCGATGATGGGAAAGGAATTCTCGTCATGGTGACGAGGGCCGTCGCGGATGCCGAAAACCCCGAGGCTGCCGCGCGCGAACTCAACAGCGCGATGCGGAACGCGAGAGACTCGAACATCCGCAGCCTCTCCAGCGGGCTCGCGGCGCGGACGGACTCGACACACGCGGACTCGGCGCGGACGGACTCGACACACGCGGCCGACCCGCTCAAGCGGCGCTTCGTCGAGTCGCTGCTTAAAACCGGCTGTTTCAGATTGGGAGAATTCGTGCTTAAGAGCGGCAAGAAAAGTCCCTTCTACATCGATCTTCGAAAGCTGGTGGCAGATCCCGAGGCAATGCGAATCGCTGGACAGGCGTATGCGCGCCTCGCGTCAGGATGCGTTTACGACAGTATCGCGGGAATTCCCTCCGCTGGATTGCCCCTCGCGACAGCGGCCTCGCTCGAGATCAACGCTCCGATGATTTGGCCTCGAATGCCCGTAAAAGAACACGGGACCGGCAACAAGGTCGAAGGAATATTCGCAAAGGGATCTCGGGCGCTGCTCCTTGATGATCTCATCACGACAGGCGCGAGCAAAATTGAGGCGATCAATATTCTTCGCTCTGAGGGAATTGTTGTCGAAGATCTCGTTGTACTTATAGAGCGAGGGAAAGAGGGGCGCTTGGATATGGATAGGGCAGGGGTGCGGCTGCGCGCGTTCATGCACGTGCGAGAGCTCTTCGATACGCTCCTCGCCGGAGGCCATATAAGCGAGGAGCAGCACATTGATCTCCTTGCCTTTACCGAGAATTCCTAACGCTGATCAGAGCGATCCGAGCCCGAGGCCCCGCAGATCCGACAGACGCCGCGATTTTGCGTAATCGACAATCCGCTTCTGCATCTCGACCCAAAAATTGCCCGCGTCACAGCGCGCGAATTTTTCGCAGGAGCTCATTGAGCCTCGGTACGACGTGCATGGCACAATTTCCAGCGTTTCACCAACCGCTGACAGCACATCGTACGCGCTGATTTCCTCGGGACTTCGGTTGAGCGAAAATCCTCCTCCGGGTCCCCGCGACGCGTTGATGATACCCGCTTTGCGCAGCTTATAAAAGATTTGTTGCAGAAATTCCTGAGATAGTCCCTCAATTTCGGCTATCTTCTGCAGTGAAACTGGTTTCTGAGATTTCGAGACTTCAGCCAGCGTGAGAATCGCCTTGAGCGCGTAGAGCCCTCTCGTCGTCATTTTCATGCGCAAACCTCTTTTTCAATTTTTATATCGTCTGGACTTTATAGTAACATCTGAACGAGTCGCGCGCAATATTCAGAGAGAAATGCTGTCGAGGATTGAAATTATCGCGTTATGCGACTGTATATCGTTCGCGTTATCAACCATGATTTTTCTATAATCCTCTATGGATTGGCCATAGCTGAAAATGACGGTCTCTAAAGTATCGATGAGGCTCGGCCGAACAGTGAGCACGAGGACATCGAGTGCCTTATTTTTAAACAAGAGTTCGAGCAGTTCAGATCG
>JAKALZ010000069.1:7107-8222 GCA_021813065.1 bacterium | reverse complement strand
GCCAACGGTAAGACTAGCTTTTCGCATGGCTACCTCTCATATCGATTAAAAATTATCAATAGTTGCCGTGTACATTATTTTGTTACATACAGTAAAACACTCAAAATATGATCTGTCAATGATAATTTTTTGCAAGGTTAAAAAATTCACTGATAAAATGAATGCAAATGCGCGGCAGGAAGGATTTATGGGTTTAAAGTCTTGAAAGACGTTCCGAAACAGAAGCGGCCGCTCGGCACACCTCGAGTATAAGCTGGTCGAGTTTCGTGTCGAATCTCTCTGTGGATCCAGCCACTGAAATTGCCGCCGTCACATTGTGTGAAGCGTCAAAAACAGGTGCGGCCACCGAAGCCACGCCCATCTCACGTTCATTGCGGGATACCGCATACCCCTGAGAGCGAACTCGAGCCAGTTCATCGAGCAATTGAGCACCTGAAATACATTCGCCTCGCGCGTAACGGACCTCTCCCAGACGCGCTACAAGCGCCACGAGTTCTTCTTCCGGGATCGCCGCCGCCAACACTTTGCCGACTCCCATGTGCAATGGCAGTCTTCTTCCAATTGGCAAAACGTACCGTAATGGATGCACACCCTCAACGCGTTGTACAACGACCCGGAAATCCCCCAGGCGTACAAAGAGTGAAGCGGTCTCTTGGGAAGCAGCGGCCAATTCCTGTAAAACAGGCAGAGCGACTCGAGAAAGTTCATTGCTCATCAAATATGAATACGCGAGCGGAAGTACTATAGGGCCGAGCAGATAGCGGTTGTGTAATTTTTCCGCATAGCCATACCGTTCAAGAACCACCAATAATCTTTGGGCAGTGGGTTTCTGTAGTTGAGCTTTGGAGCTTATTTCGGTGAGTGTGAGTGGCCTTCCCGTTTCTTCCAGGATAGTGAGAAGGCTGAGCGCCCTCTCGAGTGAACGGTTGCGGCTCGTTTCCCTTTTATCAATATCCAACATATTGTCCCTTTTAAAAAAATAAAACTAGGCCATGGACTTATCCAGAATATCGGCGAGGGTGAGCTTGCCGAAGGCCTGGTGGCGGTCTTTTTCGATGATGGTGAAATATTTTTTCATCTCTTTCATGAACAGGTTTTTCTCAGAATAATCGGGA
>JAKALZ010000069.1:0-7097 GCA_021813065.1 bacterium | reverse complement strand
ATCATAACGACAGTTTTATCTTTTTTGAAGGTAGAAAAAAACCCAAGCATCAGTTCACCTTCGCCAGCCACTCGTACTCGGGAATGTAGATGCGCGTCTTGTCCCACGGATCGCCGTCAAGGTGGCGGATCATCCACACGTAGTACATTGTGAAGCCCGGCGCCACGACCTGCTGATGCGCGTTGCCGCCAGGAATCGCCGAATAGGAACCATCAGTGCTCTTGAAGACATTGTCGCCGATGAAGCTCGCCCCGAAGCCCTCCGGACGGTCAAACTGATAGTAGTACAGCTCGGGTTGCGGGTGGTGGTGGGGCGGGTACGAACTCCATTTGCCCGGCTGATTGAATACTTCGCCCATCACCATGTTGGAATATGGCGCGTTGCTGAGGTCGAACATGGTGGAGACGATCCGGTGGCCCGTGCCGCCCCACTGCCCCTTTCCGAATTCCTGATAGAGGCAGGTCTCGGGAGTGTAGAACACCGCGGGGAATTCCCGGGCGTTATCGGTCTGCTGCACCATGATTTCGCTATCGGCCAGCGCCTCGACGATCGCGCGGGTGTTCTTGGAAACATGGAGGCAATATGGCTTGCGCTCGAAGGGCGATTCGCGGCGGGCTGTCTCGCCGCGCGCATCCCAGCTGAAATTGACCTCGCCCCGGAGCAGTAAAATCGCCGTCTCGTTCTCAGGCTCCAGAAACACGATCTTCTCGCCCATGGCGATGCGCTGTACGTAGATGTTCATGAGCATGTCGGCGTTCTTTCCGCCCATCTCACAGAGTATTTTCTTTCCATTCTCGAATGCTGGACTCTCAAGCATACCGCGATGCCTCCATATATTTCGCTCGCACCCTCGCTGACTTCAGAAGAATAGTTTTATTCCCGCCAGGGCGGCAAGAGCCTGCGCGATCGTATTGAACGCTTTTTGGGGAATTTTTTTCACAAGAAGAATCCCCGCGAGTTCGCCTGCCACCACGAGAATCGGAAGCAGAAAACCTGTCGATTCCTTGACCGGCATCACGAGCGCAAGCACGATCGGCACAAGCGTGCCAAAACCGGGTATAGCGGTCCGGGAAAACCCGATGAGAAGAGCTGAAAAGCAGATCGCGATGATCGCACCAGTACCGAACTCCACAGCATTCCTTATTATTTCAACATGCGCGGCATATTATATTTAAAGTTGAGAAATTGACCACAACAGAGAAGTCTCTATTTGCAGTCCGCCCTCCAGAGACAGTCGGATTGACCGCACACCGAAGCCTTTCCGGTCATATAGCATGGTTCATTGCCTTCCGTGATCTGAATAAGGCGAATCAGATCGACTTTGTTGAGTTTCCCTGGAGCGATACCTCTTTGAACCGCAAATTTCTTTACTTCTTCTTTCGTCATTTGAATGCTCCTTTCTCTGTATTGTTCATGGTATGCCGAATCGTTGGCTTTGGGAAGATTCCACGACCGCGGAATCCGAAGCAGGCGCCAATAGCGCGCGCACCACGCGAATGCTATAATTCGCGCATAGAGGAGTGATTCCTATGTCAAAGAATGTTGCGATCGTTCTTTTCGTCGCGGCGCTCATTATCGTGGTGGTCAGCTTTGATATATTATTTTTCAAGGGCCGATTCTGGGAAAGATTGCTCGCGAATATTGGCATCGTGATGGTGTTTGCGGCCTTCGGCATACGATTTTTCAGGAAATGAATCGTCATTGTGAAGTACACTCATATTCTGAAGTCATTAACGTCGCGCCTTTATGCCAGCCTGAAGGAATCAGCACTGTCCTAAAATTCCATTTGACATATCTAAAAAGACGTCATATAGTTAGCGTGTACGATAACGCATGCGGTTTGGAGTAAAAATATGACCGTTCATGAGATCGCAGAGCGCGCAGGAGTCTCGATTGGGACTGTCGATCGGGTTCTGCACGGGCGCGGTAGGGTCTCTCCCGAAACAAAATCAAGAATTCTCGCGATCATTGAGGAATCAGGCTATACCCCAAATCCATTCGCTCGCCATCTCAAGCTTAATAAAAAACACACGTTTGCCGTCATCATGCCCGATTTGAACGAAGACTCGGGGTATTGGCGTATCGCGTGCGCAGGGGTCCATAAGGCACAGAAGGAACTCGCGGCGTTCGGCATAAGCATGCGCAGGTTCGAGTTCAATCGCTACAACCAACCGTCGTTCTCGCGCGCGATAGCAGGATTCGATCCCTCGTCCTTTTCTGGCTTGCTCATCGCACCAGTCAATCCGGAGGAGAGTCTCCAGTTTCTCACAACACTTCCCGCGCACTTTCCAGTCGTTTTTTTCGATGCGCAATTGCGTTCTTTTTCGCCTTTAACACAGATCGGACAGAACGCGTTCCGCAGCGGGCTCCTTGCCGGTCGCCTTCTCGAAGCGTTTTCGCGTCGTGCCGGCCCGTATGTGATCATCAGTACCCATGGAGAAGATCTCCATATTCAGAAACGGATTGAGGGGTTCACGTCGTACTTCGCTTCCTCTCGGCATGAACTCGCGGTCCGAGAGTGCTTCGATATTGAGCATCGAGAGCGGCGTGAGAGTTTCGTGCGGCAGCTGCTGAACGAATTTCCGTCAATCGATGGAATTTTCGTGACCAACGCCTCGGTGCATGGAATCGCGGCACAGGTGAATTCGCGTATTGCACAAGCCCATGTCGCGATTGTTGGTTATGACCTCGTGCCCGACAACGTACGCCAGCTCGAAGCGGGTACCATCGACTGCATACTCTCCCAGCGACAGGACTACCAGGGCTATCAAGGCCTGTACCAGCTATACCGCAACGTGGTCCTCGGCCAGGAGGTTGAGCCTGAGATCGAGATGTCGATCGATGTATACCTGAAGGAAAATCTTCCTGCGCCCGGCATTCCCGAGCAGCAAGAAAAAGGCAAGGGAATTCAGCCTCGGCAGGAGGCTCGAGATATCCGAAGCTGGTAGATATGAAGAAACTGCTGCTTGGAGTCATGGCACAAGTGCTTCTGGTGACGGCCATTGTGTTCGGACAGGCCAAAAAGCCGGTGTCCGTCATGGTACTCAAAGGAGTGCACCCCTATTACGAACCCTCCTATGAGGGCTTCAAGAAGGCGATGGCCGAAGTTGCCCCGAAGATCAACGTGGTCGATGTGGTCGATATGCAGCGGGATTTCGCAGGAACGCATCATGAGCAAGGTTTTTTCGGCATAGAGCGTAAAAGGAGCGGAACGCATGGAACGGACGCAAGGTGGACATTATGTGATTGGCATCGATTATGGGACAGATTCATGCCGGGCGGTAATTACGGACGCGGCGGGAGGAAGGGAGGCCGCGAGTGCGGTAGCGGTCTATCCGCGCTGGGCGCAGGGGCTCTATTGCGAACCGATAGAAGCCAGATTCCGTCAGCACCCGCGTGACTATATCGAGTCTCTGGAATCGGTGATGACGCAACTGGCCGAGTCGGCAGGCGAGTACCTGTCGCAGGTGGAAGGGATTGCGATCGATACCACCGGTTCGACGCCCTGCCTGGTGACCGACACCCTTGTGCCGCTAGCGCTTCTTCCGGAATACGATTCCAATCCCGACGCGATGTTCGTGCTGTGGAAGGATCATACGGCAACCGGCGAAGCGGATGAGATCAACCGATTGGCCAGGCAGTGGCACACGGATTATACCGCGTTCGAGGGAGGCGTATATTCGTCCGAGTGGTTTTGGGCCAAACTTCTGCATCTCGTCCGAACATCGCCTGAGCTGTGTAAGGTTGCTGCTTCCGCGCTCGAGCACTGCGACTGGATACCCGCGCTATTGACTGGTACAACTTCGCCTGCGCAGGTCAAGCGGAGCCGCTGCGCAATGGGACACAAGGCAATGTGGCATGAGCGCTTCGGAGGATATCCAGATGATGAATTCCTTAATCGACTCCATCCTGAACTGGTGCGGATCAAGAACAGCCTAGGAGTGGAAACCTACACCAGCGATCAGAAATTTGCCACGCTCACCGCGGAATGGGCGCGGCGTCTGCATCTTCCCGAAGGGATTCCGGTGGCCGTGGGCGCCTATGATGCGCATATGGGCGCGGTAGGCGGCGGCGTAGAAAAAGGAGTGCTGGTCAAGGTAATGGGTACCAGCACCTGCGACATGATTGTCGGGCCACACGGCAAAAGCGATGAACAGCCGGTAAAGGGCATCTGCGGGCAGGTTGACGGCTCGATTATTCCAGGGCTGGTTGGGTATGAGGCGGGGCAGAGCGCTTTCGGCGATGTCTATGCCTGGTTCAAGAGCCTGCTCATGTGGCCGGTGGAACAGGTTCTGCCGTACGCGGTGGGCGCGGTTCACGAGAAGGAAGGAACTCAGGCTCCCGCGGCGGCCATTCGAGCGCTGAGCGCGGAGATTAGCGCGAGGATCATGCCTGCGTTGGAAGCCGAAGCGGCAAAACTCGAGCCCGGCGCATCCGGCGTGCTGGCGCTGGACTGGCTGAACGGCCGGCGCACGCCCGACGCCAACCAGAAATTGAAATCCGCCCTGGCCGGCCTCACGCTCGGCACCACCGCTCCCATGATCTACCGCGCGCTCATCGAAGCGACCGCGTTCGGTACTAGAGCGATTGTGGAGCGTTTCGAGCAAGAGGGAGTCGCGATCGAGAAGATTCGGGCCATTGGCGGTGTGGCGCGCAAGAGCCCCCTCGTCATGCGGACAGTTGCCGATGTGCTTGGCCGGCCAATCGAGGTCGTGGCTGGGGAGCAGTCGGTAGCTCTGGGAGCCGCGATGTTTGCGGCGGTTGTCGCGGGAATCTATGCTTCGCTGCGCGATGCCCAAGCGGCTATGAAGCCGGAAATCGAATCGGTGGTGCTACCCGACAACGACCATGCGGCAATCTATGATCGCCTGTACCGCGAATACCTGAAACTCGGTGCATTCATCGAAAAGGAGCTGACATGAAAACCTTCGATTCCTTTCATTTTCATTTCATTGTAGGGACACAGACGCTCTACGGACCGATGGTGATCGAACACGTGCGCGCCCATGCCGCGGCGATGGCAGCCTTTTTCAACGAGCACGAGCTCATGCCCGCCCGCGTGATTCCAGAGGTCGTCACTTCTCCCGAGGAGATCGTCTCAGCCTTCAGGAAGGCGAACGCTGATCCGGCATGCGCAGGCATCATCACCTGGATGCATACATTCTCGCCTTCCAAAATGTGGATCGGGGGCTTTGCCGAAAACGCGAAACCGCTCTTGCATCTGCACACACAGTTCAACCGAGAAATTCCATGGGATTCCATCGACATGGACTTCATGAACCTGAACCAGTCGGCGCATGGCGACCGAGAACACGGATTCATCCAGACGCGAATGGGGCTGGCGCGCAAGGTTGTGGTCGGATACTGGCAGGACGATGATGTGCTGAATCGGATTGCCGCATGGATGCGGGGGGCCGTGGCCTTTGCGGACGGAAGGCTCTCTCGAGTGGCGCGTCTCGGCGACAATATGCGCGAAGTCGCGGTCACCGACGGTAACAAGGTCTCCGCGCAGATACGCTTCGGTTGGCAGGTAAACGGATACGGCATTGGGGAGATCGCGCGGAGGTATTCGGACGCCGAGCCCCACGACATCGACGCCATCATCGAGCAGTATCAGGAGCGTTACGAGCTGCCCGATTCGGTGCGCGCGAACAGCGTGCGCTTCGAAAAAGTAAGGGAACAGGCCGCAATCGAGGTCGCGCTACGACGCTTTCTGGCCGAAACGGGCGCAGGGGCGTTTACGACAACCTTTGAGGATCTCGCCGGACTGCCGCAACTGCCGGGGCTTGCGGCGCAGAACCTGATGGCCGATGGCTACGGTTTTGGCGCTGAAGGCGACTGGAAGACCGCTGCCCTCGTGCGGGCCATGAAAACGATGGCGCAGGGTCTGCTGGGCGGTACCTCTTTTATGGAAGATTACACCTACCATCTCGAAGCGGGCAATGAGCTTGTCCTTGGCGCCCACATGCTTGAAGTCTGCCCCAGTATCGCTGAGCGCAAACCAAGGATCGAAGTGCATCCGCTCTCCATAGGAGGCAAGGATGATCCGGCTCGCCTCGTGTTTAATGCCCATCCGGGCAACGCGGTATCCGCAACCATCGTCGAGTACGGTAATGGCTTCTGTCTCATCGTGAACGAGGTCGAGGCAGTGTCCCTGCCGAGGGCAATGCCGCATCTGCCGGTTGCGCGGGCACTATGGAAGCCCCTGCCCTCCTTCAAGGAAGCGCTCGAGCTGTGGATTCTCGCTGGAGGCGCACATCATTCGAGCTTCTCCTATGCGGTCACCACCGAAATGCTCGAAGATTATGCGCGTATGGCGGGTATCGATATTGTGGTAATCAACAGTACGACTGATACGACTCTGTTACGTACGGAGCTTGAGCGAAAACTGCGGGGCAGCCTTCAACTTCAATAGGCTTCACGCGTTGCGCCTGCCCTGCACGACAGGGCCACGCGCATGACAAAAGGATGACAAAAGGAGGATTTCATGCTGGAATCCTTGCGCCGCGAGGTGTTTGAGGCAAATCTCGAACTCTCGTCCAGAGGGCTGGCTCTCTTTACCTGGGGGAACGTGAGCGCCATCGACCGAGATTCAGGCTTGATCGTGATAAAGCCCTCCGGTGTGCCGTACGAGTCCATGCGCATAGAAGATTTAGTCGTCGTCGACATGGGAGGCAACATCGTGGAAGGAACGTTCAAACCTTCCTCAGATCTGCCGACGCACCTTGTGCTGTACGCGGCGTTTGAAAACGCCATGGGTATTGTGCACACTCACTCGACTCATGCAACGGCATGGGCGCAGGCAGGGCTCGATCTGCCGCCGGAGGGGACAACCCACGCAGACCATTTCCGCGGTTCCGTTCCCTGCACGCGCATCCTTACCGATGCGGAAATCAATGGCGCCTACGAAGAGGAAACAGGCAAGGTCATTGTCGAAACCTTCCGAACAAGGTCGATCGACCCCGCGGCCGTGCCTGCCGCCCTTCGAGACTTGCGATCAGCGCCGTTTCTTCGCCGCAGATATAGGCGCCGGCGCCGCGCCGCAGTTCGAGTTGCAGGTCTTTGTGATAGTTTCCGTCGCGTATCTCGGCTAAGGC
>JAKALZ010000068.1 GCA_021813065.1 bacterium | reverse complement strand
GACCTCGACTGCATCGTTGAAGAGGGAGACGGCGAACACATCGATACTCTCATCTCAGCAGGTGTGGCTGATGCCGACTGGTTCATCGCCTGCACAGGCAGCGATGAGGCCAACATTGTCGCGTGCGGAATTGTAGCCGAGAATTTCAGCCAGGTTAAAACGATCGCTCGCACGCGGAATCCCTACTTTGCCTCGTTTAAGAACGCTAAAAAGAAAATTCTCGGGGTCGACTACATCATCAATCCAGAAGTCGAGGCGGCTGAGGCGATCGCGCGCATCATCTTTCGCGGCATGTCTCCGGAAATCATCGATGTCAAAGAAGCCGGCATCCAACTGCGCCGTTTTCTCTTAAAAGCGGGGCATCGCTTCATCGATAGGCCGCTCTCTGAAATTCGCTCAGAGATCGGGCCCGACTTTATAGTGCCAGCTGTCTTGCGCTCGAATGAGCTCATCGTTCCCTCGGGCAATTTTCTGTTCCAGGAGAACGACGCGGCGTACGTGCTCGGTGAACCCACAACCCTCGACAGGCTCTTTGGGACATCGAAAGATGCACTGAGAAAGTTCAATTCCATGGTGATATTCGGAGCTGAAACTCTCACGGCGTTGCTCTTGCGAGAACTTGGCATCGAGCAGTCGACTCCAGGCGCAAAGCGTGGACACGGAAGGAACGCGCTATCACTACTCGGAAATCCACGTATCAAAGTCATCGATGGAGACAGAGAACTCTTAAAATCTCTCTCTTCACGATTCCCCGATATTGAGCCCATCGATCATCTTTTGACGGATGAGCACTTCATCGAAGAGGAAAATGTCGGAAGTTCCGATATCGTGCTCAGCCTGACCTCTCAGCAGAGCCTCAATCTTCTCACCGCGTTGCTCGCGCACGACGCTGGAGCTCGGCGAACCCTCGCCCTCGCGACAAACGATCTCTATAGTCCCTTATTCTATTCACTCGCTATCGATATCATCATCAACGAAAAATCGGTCATGTCCGGCTCGATTCTCGACCAGGTGCGGCGTGCTAAGATTCGAAGGCTCTTCAGCTTCCCTAGGAACGAGTACGAACTTATCGAAATTCAGATAACTAACTCCTTTCCCCAACTCGGTGCTGAAATCAGAGCACTTAATCTCCCAAAAGGCTTTCTTATCGCTTTTGTCATTCACGAGGGAAAAACCATCGTTCCAACGGGAACCACGAGAATTTACGAGAATGATCTCATCGGCCTCATAATTCGGAAAGAGCACATTGGCAAGATCGAAGGCCTGTTTGGGGCATAAAATGCACATAAAATCGATACTGCGCATGCTCTCCGCGATTCTCCTCATCGTCTCGCTCTTCATGCTTGCCTGCTCGTTGCTGGCGATATTCGAAAAAGAAGCGCTCCTCATAACGCTCTCACTTGTAATCTCCGCCGCGATTGGAATTGTTTTTTTTCTTGTGATGTTTCTCGCGTCCAGGAACGATGAGAAGCCCTTTCTTACGAACAGGGATGGTTTTCTCCTCGTAACGCTGAGCTGGGTATTCGCTTCCGCGCTCGGCGCGCTACCCTTTGTCCTCGCAAAATGTGTTCCTTCGTATATCGACGCATACTTTGAAACGATGTCCGGTTTCACGACCACCGGCTCGAGCATCCTAACCAACATCGAAGCACTCCCACGCTCGCTCCTGCTGTGGCGCGCGACGACACACTGGCTGGGAGGCATGGGGATCGTTGTGCTTCTCGTCGCGGTGCTCCCCGCCCTGGGGTTCAGCGCGATCCGCGTCATGGAAGCTGAAGCGCCAGGCCCCTCTGTAGATCGCATTACTCCCCACATTTCGAGCACCGCAAAGATGCTGTGGCTCATCTATCTCGGGCTCACCCTCTTTGAAATCATGTTGCTTGTAATTGGCGGCATGACGCTTTTCGACGCCGTATGCCACTCCTTCGCGACTATGGCGACGGGTGGATTCGGCACTAAAAACGCAAGCGTGGCGTATTTCAATTCGGGGTTCATCGATTGGGTAATCACGATTTTCATGTTCATCGCGGGAACGAACTTCACGCTGCACTACCGGCTCATCACGGGAAAACCTCGCAGTGTGCTCAAGGACACTGAATTTCGAGCGTATTTCGCGATTTTCGCGATCGCGTCGATCGCGATTGGTTTCGATTTGCTAGTCCACGGCACCTACAAGAGCTTCGGGGAATCGCTCCGCTACTCTTCGTTCCAGGTGTCTTCGATTCTCACCACCACTGGCTTCGCCACCGCCGATTTCGGTACATGGCCAGCACTGTCCCAGACCGTGCTCCTCGTGCTGATGTTCATTGGTGGTTGCGCCGGTTCCACGGGGGGAGGCATAAAAGTGATTCGCATCGTGGTGCTCTTCAAGATGGCGATGACGGAAATGCGCTATGTGTCGAACCCCCGAGGCGTCTACACTATTTTTCTTGGGAGCAAGGCGCTGCGAAAGAACGTGATCTACGATATCGCCGCGCTCGTGTTTCTCTATTTTGTCTTTTTCTTTATATCGGTGTTAGTCATCAGCTTCACCGGTGTGGATATCCTGACCAATGTGACCGCGGTCATCGCGAACCTTGGGAATATCGGGCCTGGACTTGGAAAGGTGGGACCGATCTACAACTATTCGTTCTTCCCCTGGTGGGCAAAAATATGGCTTTCCTTCGCGATGCTCGTGGGCAGGCTCGAGGTCTACACTGTGCTCGTTCTCTTTTCGAAGAAATTCTGGCGATCGTTTTAGGGCTCGCTAGAGTGCGATGGGATATCACCATTCGAGCGCGCTAAGGCACAGCCTATATTCAAGCGAATCGACGAGGGCAATGAAACTCGCTTCTATAATGTCGGTCGATACGCCGACCGTGGTCCATTTCTGCTGACCATCCGTGCTCTCGATCAGCACTCGCACGCGAGAGCCTGTGGCGCCGCCCGTCTCGAGCACGCGCACTTTGTAGTCGACAAGGTGCACATCCACCAGTTCAGGATAGAACACGCAGAGCGCTCTTCTCAATGCCAGATCGAGGGCGTTGACCGGTCCATTTCCCACCGCCGCGGTTGTTTCGGCGTTTCCGTCAACTTTGATCTTGATCATGGCATTGGAGCTCATCTCGCCATCGGGAGCGGGGGATTCGCTGCTCGCCTTGTACATATTCAGGTCGAAATGAGGCGTGAATTTCCCGATGATTTTCTTTACGAGCAATTCAAAGCTGGCGTCAGCGGCTTCAAATTGATACCCCGCGTGCTCGAGTTCCTTGAGTTTGTCGAGAATTCTCGCGGTTTCCTGGCTGTCCTTGGTGAGTTCAGGCGCGATATCCGCGATTTTCAGAAGCACCGCCCTTTTCCCGGAAACCTCAGAGAGCAGAAAGCGGCGCTTGTTGCCGACGAGCGAGGGGTCGACATGCTCGAACGAGTGCGATATTTTATCGACCCCATCGATGTGCATTCCTCCTTTGTGGGCGAAGGCGCTTTCGCCTATGTAGGGTTTGCTCTTAGGCACAGTGAGATTCGCGATCTCGGCGATTTTTATTTCAGTCTCGGAGAGCTTTTCGAGCCCTCCATCAATGCACGCATAGCCACCCTTCAGCTGAAGGTTCGGTATGATGGTACCAAGGTCGGCGTTGCCGCAGCGTTCTCCGATGCCTGTGAACGTTCCCTGGATGTGGGTGGCTCCCGCCTTTACCGCAAGCATCGAATTAGCCACCGCACAGCCCATGTCGTTATGGCAGTGAATTCCGATGCGCATTCCGGGGTAGGCCGCGCAGACTTCGCTCACAATCTCATACACCTGGAAGGGTGGGGTACCGCCATTGGTGTCGCAAAGGACAAGGGCATCGGCCCCTCCCGCCTCAGCGGCGCTCAGAACGTCGAGCGCGTACTTCCTGTTGTTCCGCCAGCCATCGAAGAAGTGCTCGGCGTCGAAAATGAGTTCCTTCCCTCGATCTTTAAAAAACCGCACAGTGTCGCGCACCGCGCGAAGATTCTCATCCAGGGTCGTCGAGAGGACTTCGGTGACATGCAGGTCCCAGGACTTACCGAAAATGGTGACGCAGGGAGTGTTCGCCACAAGGAGAGAGCGCACATTGCTGTCGTCTTCGACAGAGATTCCTTTCCTTCTCGTGCTGCCGAAAGCCGTGAGTTTCGCATTCTTAAGTCTAAGCTCTGACGCGGCGGCGAAGAATTCCATATCTTTCGGGTTTGAACCCGGATTTCCCGCCTCGATGTAGCGGACGCCAAAATCGTCCAAGGCCTTCACAATGGCGAGCTTGTCGCACACCGAGAATGAGATCCCTTCCGCTTGCGCGCCGTCTCTGAGCGTTGTGTCAAACACTTCCAGTTTTTGCACTGCTGTCTCGCTTTTTAAAACACACAATGAATGGCGCGGCGGCAGGCAGATTCGCGTTTCGGCGCGTACTCGATTCCTGCGGTCGCGCTTCATCGTCTCCGCGATCTTGCCAGGGGGCGCGATCTTGCCCTTGCGCCACCGAGCGCCGCGACTCCGCGCCGCCATGCCATCACGACTTCAGAAGAAAAGGGTTTACTTGTTGTCCTTCGCCCAGCTCATCTGCGCCCGGAGTTCCTTTCCCACTTTTTCGATGAGGAGGTTCTGCTCCTGATGGCGGCGCGCGTTGAAGTACGCTCGGTTCGCCTGGTTCTCAAGGATCCAATTGCGCGCGAATGAGCCGTCCTGAATCTCGGAAAGCACCTTCTTCATCTCCTTTCTTGTGTCGTCGGTGATGATGCGTTTGCCTACCGTATAGTCGCCGTACTCCGCCGTGTCGCTGATCGAGTAGCGCATGTAGCTGAGGCCGCCCTTGACCACGAGGTCGATGATAAGTTTCATCTCGTGGAGGCACTCGAAGTAGGCGTTTTCTGGCCTGTATCCCGCCTCGACAAGCGTGTCGAAGCCAGCCTTGATGAGTTCGGTGACACCGCCGCACAATACGCACTGCTCGCCGAACAGATCGGTTTCGGTTTCGTCCTTGAAGGTCGTCTCGAGAATGCCGCCCCGCGCCCCTCCGATGCCAAACGCGTAGGCGAGGGCTGTAGCCCGCGCTTTTCCGCTGACATCCTGGTGCACCGCGACGAGACAGGGCACACCTCTGCCCTCTTCGTACTGGCTCCTCACTGTGTGACCGGGTCCCTTCGGCGCGATCATGATGACATCGGTGTCGGCTGGTGGCTGTATCTGTCCATAGTGGATGTTGAAGCCATGGGCGAACGCGAGGGTCGCGCCCTTTTTCAAGTTCGGCTCGATATCCTTCTTGTAGAGCGCCGGCTGCTTTTCGTCGTTGACGAGGATCATCACGATGTCCGCACGCTTGACCGCCTCTGCGGTGACTTCAGCGCGCAATCCCGCCGCCCTGGCGACTTCCATCGATTTCGAACCTTCATAAAGGCCGACAATCACATTCGCGCCACTGTCCCTGAGGTTGAGCGCGTGCGCGTGCCCCTGGCTCCCGTAACCGACGATTGCCACTGTTTTGCCCTTGAGAAGACTGAAATCACAGTCCTTTTCGTAATACATGTCCGCCATTTCTTCTTCCTCCTTAAAAATTTGAATGAATTGATTGATCTCAATAGGTGTCGTTTTCCAGACAGTACGTGCTCCGCCCCATCGCGGTGGGACCCGTTCTGCACATTTCGATGATCTCATAGGGCGCGACATACGCGAGAAACGCGTTCAGCTTCGTTGGTTCCCCAGTGACCTCGATCGCGATCGAATCAGGCGAGAGATCGACGACATTCGAGCGGTACGCGCTGATCGCCTGCATGACCTCTGGCAGTTCGCCCTTTTTTATTCTGATTTTGACAATCATGAGCTCGCGGATGACAATCTTATCGCTCTGCATGAGCTGCACTTTTTTCACATCTACGAGCTTTTGAAGCTGCCTGACGATTTGCTCCCTGAGATAGTCGTCTCCCCAGGAGACGATCGTCATCCTCGACAGGTTCGGATCCTCCGTAACGCCAACCGTCAAACTGTCGATATTGAATGAGCGCCTCGCGAACAGCGATGACACTCTCGTCAGCACGCCAGCGTGGTTCGACACAAGGAGAGAGACGATGAACTGATGGTTCTGCATTTTGAGCCTCCACTCATCTCAGGATGATGTCGTCGATGCTGCCGCCGGGCGGAATCATCGGAAGCACGCGCTCGTCGCTGTCGATAGCGCACTCGATGAGGACTGGCGTGTCCGAGCGAAAGGCCTCTTCGAGACAGCGCTCGTAGGCTTCGTTGCTTGTCGCCCTCAGCCCTTTCGCGCCAAAGGCATCCGCCAGCTTCACATAGTCAGTCTTCCGATCGAGTGTCGTATTCGAGTAGCGTGCGCCGAAAAACAGTGTCTGCCACTGACGGACCATGCCGAGAGCGTTGTTGTTGAGCACAATGATGATAAGGGGCAGCCCGCAGGAAACCGCGGTAGCCATTTCATTCATGTTCATGTGGAAGCTACCGTCGCTCGTAAAGAGGACCGTTCGCGCGCGCCCGGCTCCCACACAGGCGCCTATTGCCGCGCCCATGCCGAAGCCCATCGCCCCGAGGCCTCCGCTCGTGACGAACGTCCTGGGTTTCTTGAATTGGTAATACTGTGTCGTCCACATTTGGTGCTGGCCGACATCCGTAACGACCACATTGTCATCCATTCTCTGGCATACACCCTTGATCACCGACTGAGGCGTGAGCCTGTCCGGGTCCATCTCGAGATTGTGATCCGGATGAGCTTTGATGTAGGCGATTCGCTCTCCCCAGCTGACGTGCTGTTGAGGCGCAAGCTTGGCGCTGAGGGCGTCGAGCACCGCCACGACATCGCCCACAAGGCCAAGCGTCACTCCGATATTCTTGCCGATCTCCGCGGGATCGATGTCGATCTGCAGCACCTTTCTATCGCGCGAGAATTCCAGCTTGTTCCCTACCGCGCGATCGGAAAAGCGCGTTCCAACCGCGATGAGAAGATCGCTTTCGTAGAGCGCCTTCGTGGCGCCGTAGCGGCCATGCATGCCGACCATGCCAAGAAAGTGTGGATTTGTGTAGGGAACCGCGGACAGCCCCATGATGCTCAACCCGATAGGGGCGTCAATCTTGTCGGCGAACGCCAGCAGTTCTCGCGACGCGTTCGAGATGATCACTCCGCCGCCGCAGTAGATGTAGGGGCGTTCCGATTCCCGTATGAGTCTCGCCGCTTCATCCAACTTGCTTTCAAGCATCCGGGTGCCCTTGCCGCGCATAGCGCGTAGCCCTTGCGATTGAGCTTCGGCGCCATGTGCCGAGGCTGGCTCATACTCGGTACTGCCTGCCTGAACGTCCTTCGTGATATCGATGAGCACAGGCCCCGGCCTTCCCGAAGAGGCGAGTTCGAACGCCTCTCGGATCGTTTCCGCAAGCTTGGATATGTCCTTCACGAGATAATTGTGCTTGGTGATTGGCATAGTGATGCCCGATATGTCGACTTCCTGAAAACTGTCGCGGCCGAGCATGTTGGTCGCGACGTTACCGGTGATCGCGATGAGCGGCGTGCTATCGAGATACGCGTTGGCAATCCCTGTAACCAAATTTGTCGCGCCTGGACCGCTCGTGGCGATAACCACTCCGGTCTTTCCTGTCACGCGCGCGTAGCCATCCGCGGCGTGCACCGCCCCCTGTTCATGGCAGGTCGTGATGTGCCGTATTCGATCGCGATTCTTGTAGAGTTCGTCGTAAATGTGCAGGACTGTACCGCCGGGATATCCAAATATGGTATCGACCCCCTGCTCGAGAAGTGTTGCGATGACGATCTTCGCTCCCGTAAACACCATGTGTGCCTTCCTTAACTGGCTTTTCTCGCGCTCGGTATGGCGAAAAGCGCGCGGAAATAAAAAAAGCCCTGCGGTGATTCCACCGCAGGGCCCCTGTACTCGGATATTTTATTTATCCGCCAGTATTTGCAGCGAAATCATCATGGTGTACATGACGAATTACCAGGACTTTAATCAGTCCCAGCAGCAGTACGTCAATAATGATGATTACACCGGCAAAAATGGCAGACACGATCAATAGCTCCTTACACGAGGTTCCTTCTTAAGGTGGAGCGACATTAGCATGCTGGAAATGTGATGTCAATTACATTATTTCATTTTTTGTCAAATATTTTGCAAAATCCATCGAAAAAAATAAAAAAACCTGGCGACGACCTACTCTTCCACCGGTTGGCAGTACCATCGGCGTTGGAGGGCTTAACTTCCGTGTTCGGAATGGGAACGGGTGTGGCCCCTCCACAATAGTCACCAGGTTATAA